>NZQM01000236.1 GCA_002695905.1 Parvibaculum sp. | reverse complement strand
GCGACAGGCACCCGCCCGTCGTACTTTCAGGCGGCGCCGAAACTAGACGGATACACACTACTATCATAAGGGAAAGACATGAATGAGGGACAGGCTCGACAAAAGATTGAGCGATCTGCGAAGGCTGAGGCGCTACTGCGTAACGAGATTTTGCAGGACGGTTTTAAATATCTGGAGGGGCAGTTTATCGAGGCTTGGCGTAATTCGTCAGTCGGTGACACAGAGAGCCGAGAGCGCCTATATCAGCTTTTGCAAAATCTGGATGCCCTAAAGGGTTATTTCCAAAGCGTAATAGAGGATGGTAAGTTAGCAAAAATGCAGCTTGATGAAGTCAAGAGGCAAACTGATTTTAACAATAGACAGAGGTAATTTTCATGTCCGATAACTCGACAGAGACCGGCGCAATTTCAGTATCAGACGCATTAAGCCTTCTAAGCACCCCACCAGTGGACAATGCAACGGAAGAGCAGCCCGAGGCGGAAGCGCCTCAACCGCAAGAGACAGAGACGCTCGAGGCATCAGAGGACACGGCGCAAGCTCCCGAAGATGACTACGATGACGAGGACGTTGATGACGGCGAAGATGTCTACGAAGAGGACGACGAGGAAGAAGAGGAAGAGGAACAGCTATACACTGTCAAGATTGACGGTGAGGAACATGCTGTCACCCTCGACGAGCTTCAGAATGGTTATTCTCGGCAGCAGGCATTCACAAAGCGCTCAATGGAATTGGCGGAGCAGCGCAAGGCCTTCGAGGCCGAGGCTGAAGAAACCAAGGCACTGAGAGACGCATACAAGCAGCAACTTGATATGTTGCAAAGTCAAATCCAGCAGACAACTCAGCAAGAGCCTGACTGGAGAGCATTGGCCGAAACAATGACGGAGCGTGATCTGTTCCTCGCCAAAGCCGAATGGGATCAGCAGAAAGAGTATTCCAAGAAGGTCGAGGCAGAGCAGCAGCGCATATCCGCCGAGCAAGCCCAAGAGCAGCAGGTCCACATGCAGAAGCATCTGGAGACGCAGCGCGAGGACATGCTCAATCGGATACCGGCTTGGCAGAACGAAGAGACCCGCAATGCCGAGAGGCAAGAGGTTATCAAGTACGCCCAGCGGCGGATCGGGTTTAGTGAGGAGGAGATTGCAAACGCATCTGATGCGCGCGCCATCGAACTGCTCTACAAGGCGTGGCAATGGGACAACCTTCAAGAGAAGAAACCCACGGCCAAGAAGCGCACCCGCAAAGCCCCAAAGATGGCCAAGGCAGGCAAGCCAACAACCAAGAGGCAGGCTGCATCCAAGCAACGGCAGCAATCGTTTGACAAGCTCTCGAAAGAGGGCAGCATTGATGCCGCAGTCAACTACTTGATGGGCAGATGACCCGGAAGGAACAAAAATCATGACTACATTCGCAACAGCGGCTGCTGTTGGTGAGCGCGAACAGCTTGCCGACATCATTTACCGCATTAGATAGGGTAGGTGCGGTCTAAACCGGATGAACTGCTGGAACCCTACGGCGAAAGCTATGGCAATCAGCATCCAAGCCCTCGGTACACCGGGGGAAGGTTCAGAGACTACCTGAGAGGTAAAGCCCTCTTAATAACAGGCTAGAGCGTCCGGCACCCCAACACGGGGTGATGATATAGTCCACCCCCACCGAAAGGCTGGGATAGAATGCGACCCTGCGGAAACACCTTTCTTCTCAAACGTGAAGAAAGAGACATCAAACGGTATCTTTACCGAGTGGCAGACACAGGAACTCGCTTCCGCCGCCACTAACAACCACGTCAATGAAGGCGCAGCGATTTCGACTGCTGCGGCTACACCGACGGTGCGTCTGGGCAACTACCACCAGATCAGCGTCAAGTCATTCGCAACATCCGGCACTCTGGATGCTGTGGACACGGCTGGTCGTGAGCGCGAGCATAACTACCAGAAGGTGCTGAAGGCACTTGAGCTTCGTCGTGACATCGAGAAGAGCATCACGGACACTAACGTGGCCCGCTCTGGCTCTGAGCCACGCAAGTCAGCTTCACTGATGACTTGGATCACCAACGGTTCTGTTGGTGCAGGTTCAGGCGCATTCTCAGCCGGTACAGGCACAGACACTGTGACTGACGGTACTGACCGTGCGTTGACGCTCGCCCTCATCGAGGACGGCATGCAGGATGCGTGGACAGACGGCGGAAACCCATCAATGATGCTGGCTTCTGCTACTAACCGCGCGAACTTCTCTGATCTGTCAGCGTCTGGAAACCTCGTTTCCAACGACGTGAACATGACAGCAGCCAAGGAGGTTGCATACGTCGGTTCGACTTCTGTGTTCCTCACAGACTTCGGCACCGTCGAGGCGACACCTTCACGCTTCATGTCCAACGACAAGATGTTCCTCCTCGACCCTGAGTTTGCATCACTCTGCACACTCAATGGTCGTAACTTCCAAGAGAAGGATATGGGCGACACAGGTGACTCACAGGCCACAATGCTCATCACTGAGTGGGCGCTGAAGGTTCTGGCGCCAAAGGCACATGCAGGTATTTTCGACCTGTCAGGTTCCTAAGACTAACGAGGGGGCGGGCAACTGCCCCCTCTCTTTTTAAGGGGAAAGCATGAAACGCTATCTTTACACCGACCCGCACACAAAAAAGGAAGTGTCGATGGAGCAGGCCAGCGANGGCNCNACCATCATNCANCANAAGCAGCGGTTNGACGATCTACTNAAAATCAACAAGCANATGNCCGGCGAGTCCAAAAAGGGCGAGATGATCGGCAATACGCAGCGTCACATGCAGCATGTGGCTGAAATACCGAATGTCGTGTATAATCACCTCCTACAGACGCTAGGCCCGCCGCGTGAAAATCCAAAGGCGTGGAAGGCTTGGCTGAACGACCACCAGAACCGAGACTTTAGGACAGGCGGCGGACGGATATGAGCATAAGCACCTACAGCGAGCTAAAGACGGCCATCGCCAACTTTTTGGCGCGCGATGACCTGACCGACCAAATCCCGAACTTTATCCAGCTTGCTGAGGCGCGCATGTCGCGCGAGCTTGAGACGCGCAGCCAAGAGAAGAGAGCCAACGCATCGCTGACATCTGGCGACGAGTANATCGCCCTGCCGACGGACATGCGCGAGGTGCGTCAGGTTAAGCTGACCACCGACCCGGTCACGGTCCTGACATACTACAGCCCCGTCGCGCTCGATCAGGCCTNCCCATCCGCNGGNACTGGNAAGCCTCTAGGCTTCAGTATCATTGGNGGCGAGATGAAGATGCGCCCGATCCCCGACAGCGGCTACACAGCGGAGATCGTCTATATNGGCGGGCTGGTCGCANTGTCTGACAGCAACGCCACAAACAACGTGCTGTCTCGCAGCCCGGACGCCTACCTATACGGCGCGCTGGCTGAGGCTTATGCGTACCTGCTCGACGAGACTAGGGCCGGGCAGTACATGAGCCGGTTCACCACGGCGNTCGAAGAGATCAAGGTCGATGAGCAGCGTTCTCATTACGGCACTGGCTCGCTGCAAATCAGCAGCATCTATCAACGTCAAAATGCAGCGGCACAGGAGTAACTCATGTCTGCAATGTCCGACTACCTAGAGAACGAAATTCTCGATCACATTTTATCGGTTGGGTCATACACAATGCCATCAAACGTGTATGTCGGCCTGTCAACTGGTTCCTTCGCCGACGACAACAGCGGCACCGAACTGAGCGGCAGCAACTACGCTCGCGTGGCGGCCACGTTCAGCGCAGCGTCATCCGGCACCACATCCAACAGCGGCGCAATCGAGTTTGCGGCTGCGACTGGAAGCTGGGGCAGTGTGTCGCACTTCGGCATTTTCGACGCATCTTCGTCGGGCAATCTGCTGATCCACGGCGCGTTCACTGCGGCGAAAACAATCGCGTCTGGCGACATCCTGAAAATCCCAGCGGGTGATCTCGACATTACTGCGGCGTAGGTGAGCCAATGGCCACCAACACCCCAACTCTTGAGCAGCTAACCGGCAGCATAGATGCGCTGCCGAACAGCCTCGACAACCTTGACGGGTTGCCGTGGTGTAACCCCACGCTAGAGCAGCTAGATGCTTGGGGTACGCTCGAGCAGCTAGACGCCTACGGCTACACGATGGACCAGCTTGGGTCGGGTGACCGGCTCTGCGTCCTGATTGGCCAAGGCGCCGCGTCTGTCGCCCTAACGGCCACCGGCGCCATACAGTTTGCGATTGAGGTTGAGGGTGCGGCGAGCATAGCCGCTACAGCAACGGCATCCGCCCAAGTGTTCCACGAGGAACTGGCAGCGGCATCCGTTAACGTGGCAGCGGCCACCACGGCGGCGGCGAACAGAATACAGCACGTCGCCGCCTCAGTTACTGGCGCGGCAAGTGTGGCAGCGCAAATCGACCTAACCGCCAAGATGGACGCATCTGTGTCTATCGCAATCACCGAGACAACTGCGGCCACAAGGCTTCGCGGTGTGGGTGCCTCCGTCTCGGCGTCACTGGCGGCCACTGGCTCGGCCAACGTCGTCAATGTCATTGCTGGCACGGCGACGCTGTCAGCGAGCGCGACAGGCGCGTTTGTGGGTACGTTTGCGGGCGCTGGTTCCGCTACTGCCGCATTGTCTGCTACAATGACCGGCAAGATACTCGGAGAGGACTGGACCGTGGTCGGCGAAGGCGACGAGACTTGGTCAGACATCGCCGAGGGTTCTGAGATTTGGTCTCAAGTAACAACCGGCAGCGAGGTTTGGTTGCAGCAATGATACAGTTTGGCGAATGGCTGCCAGATCAGCCCGACTTTCAGAACAGCGGCGTCACTGTTGCGACAAATGTCGTGCCGGCTGCTAACGGATACACAAGCATCAGCGAGTTTGTCGAATACTCAAACGCGGCAGACAGCGCGATCCTTGGAATATTTGCGTCAAAAGCAGACGATGGCGCGGTCAGCCTGTTCGCCGGAGACGCAGGCAAATTGTATAAATTCAACCAGACAGGCTCGACGCTCGACAACGTCAGCAAGGCAGGCTCTCCCGCCTATGACCTGACCGGGTCAGAGCGCTGGCGGTTTGTCCAGTTTGGCGACACGGTCATCGCGGCTGGCGGCATTGGCGAGGAGCTTCAGAAGCTACAGCTTGGCACCGACAGCACGTTTGGCAATCTAGCCGGCAGCCCGCCGAAGGGTGACTTCATCGCCGTCGTGCGTGACTTCGTCTGGGTTGCAAACATTGATGTGTCAGGTAGCCGCAAGCCNTANCGCTGCTATTGGTCTGGNTTTAACGACGCGACAAGCTGGACGAGCGGAACGAACCANTCNGANTTTCAGGACATNCCCGACNCCGGNGCGATCNNCGGCATCGTCGGCGGNGAATACTGCACGATCCTGATGGAGCGCGCCATCGTCCGGGCGACCTATACGGGCCTGCCGCTGGTCTGGCAGTTTGACAAGGTCGAGACAGCGCGCGGCTGTCAGGTTCCCGGCTCAGTCTGNAACATTGGCCACAGCGTCTTTTATCTCTCTGATGATGGCTTCTACGCCTTCACCGGCGAGCGGTCACAGCCGATTGGCGCCGAGAAGGTAAACAGGTTTTTCTTCGCTGACGCCAACGCCTCGTTTTTCGACAAGATGACATCGACGGTTGACCCGCAGCAGCAGCTTGCCATTTGGTCATACGTCTCAAACAANAGCCTAGACAATACGCCTGATCGGCTTTTGATCTACAACTACGCANTGAGCCGGTGGTCGATAGCCAACGTCAACGCAGAACTGATTGCGCCGTTCTTTACCCCGGCCTACACCCTTGAGGGTCTCGACCANATATCGTCGTCCATCGACGCCTTGCCGGCATCNCTTGATAGCTCTCTGTATAAAGGTGGGCAGTTTCTGTTTGGTGGCGCAAAGAGCAGCAAGATATTTGCGTTCACCGGCGACCCGCTGCCCGGCACCATCGAGACCGGCGAGACCGGCCTCGCAATGGGCCACCAGACCATCATGACCCGCGCCTACCCATATCATCGCGGCGGCTCAGTCACGTTGCAGATCGGGACGCGCGGCGCTCACAGCGAGGCCGTAACCTTCACAACNGCCACGGCTCCCAACGCCGACGGGTTTGTCCCGCTGCGGGCGCAGGACAGATATCACCGGGCGCGCATGAACATCAGCGGCATTTGGGACTTTGCTCAGGGCATCGACATCGAGGCTAGGAAGGTAGGCCGCAGGTGACGATAGCNCAACGCACCACCAACTTTAGGACGCTGAACCCGATCACCGCCACAACGCGCGAGATCGCCGAAGTCGCAAACCGCACTGTTGGTGGCGGGNTGAACAGCGTCGGNTATGGCACGTTTNCNNCAGGCNCNACAGAGACAACGGTTNCCGANCCACGCTATTCAACGGAGAGCGTGGTGTTCTTTACCGGCTACGGCGAGTCACTTGAACACAGCACCCCGTATGTTAAAACGACAAGCACAAATGGCAGCATTGTTATAGGGCATCAGAACCACGGTCATGACATCGACTTTGCCTACCTTATTATCGGCTGACGATAGAGCCGTACACGAATGGAACCGCTGNAAGCGCTGGATTGGTGACGCGCTAGAATACGCCGGCGGGTCACACACAATGGACGATGTGGCGCAAGCTGTATGGTCTGGNAAAGCCCAATTCTTTCCGCTGCAAAAGTCTGCTATAATCACCGAGATAGTGGACTACCCGCAGAAGGCTATGTGCCGGATATGGCTNGCNGGCGGAGACTTGGACGAATTGATGGACGCAGAAAAGTCTATTGCGTATTGGGCAAGGACGCAGGGATGCGACGGAATGGAGATCGTGGGCCGAAGGGGCTGGTCTCGTCAACTGAAAGACTACCGCCAGAGCGCGGTTGTGTTAATGAAGGATTTTAGCGATGAGTAAAGGCGGCGGATCAACCAGAACGGTAACGCAAAGCACCGCTGCGCCNGAGTACGCGCAGCCATTTNTTGAGTACGGGCTGTCTGAGGCCAAAAGATTGTACGGCGAACAGCCTCAGTTTTANCCCGGCCAGACNACGGTAGGCTTCGCACCTGAGACTGAGCAGGCGCTGACAGCGTTGCGCCAGCAGGCAATCACCGGCTCGCCCTTCATCAAGGCCACGCAGGACGTGGTCATGCAAAACCTGATGGGTACAAACCCNCTGCAAGCCGCAGCGTTCAGGCCGGCTCTCGAAGCGATGCAAGGCCGCGTCGCTCAGGCTGGCCGGTACGGCTCAGGATACGGAGAGGGCGCAATCGCAGCGGCCCTTGCCCCGGCAGCGCTACAGGCACAGCAGGCGGCTATCGGTCAGGCGGCTGGCGCAAGGCAGCTTGGTTTTGCTGACCTTGAGACACTCGCCGGCGTCGGCGCCGCAAGAGAGGCGCAGTCACAGGCCGAGCTTGCAGCAGATATTCAGCGGTTCCAGTTTGAGCAAGAGCAGCCGCTCTCGTCTCTGGCGAACTATATGGCAGCGATCCAAGGCGGCACGGTTGGCGGGCAGACTATCTCGCCCGTGTACCGGCAGCCTGCGCTGTCAGCGCTTTCTGGCGCACTTGGTGGCGCGCAGCTTGCCGGTATGGTGCCGGGAATGGGCGGTGGCGTGGGCGCTGGAGTTGGCGCGCTGGCTGGCTTGCTTGGCGCATAAGGAGAGATAAATGGTGCAGCGACGACCCGGACTTATGGCCTTCCCAAGCGGCGACATCATGCGCCGCAGCCCTGTTGGCGGGGTTACATTAAATGTGGGCGCCCAGCCAGAGATCGTGAGGCAGCCCACCACCGTCACTGAAAGCATGATCGGCGCGCCGGGTAGCGGCATACCGGCAGTCACTTTCGATCAAGTTATGGCTAGGCAGGCGGCAGCGCGACGGGTGCTGGCGCAGGCGACTGCACAGCGTCAGCAGCGCGAGCAACAGCAACAGACGGGCGGCCCGTTTCTCCCGGCTCGGCCAGAAGGCATGCCCGGCATCAGCCCAAGGGGCAGAGGCGCACTCGCAGGCGCGCTGGCTGGCTTGCAGTACGCTGGCCCTCAGACGCAGCCGACATCATTCGCGCAGGGTCTTGGCGTTATGGGTCAGGCGGCGATGGAGGAATACGACAGGGCGGTTGATCGAGAGGCAAAAATAGCGGAAGCAGAAAGACGGATCAAACTTGAAGAGGACGAGCTTTTAGCGACTAAAGAATACAGGCGCCAAATGCTAGAATTAAAGACAGATGAGATCGCGGCCTCTGCCGCAAAGAGCGCCGCTACTGGCGACAAGACAATTTTTACTCAAGAAAAAGATTTGAGGAAAGAGCATCAGTCTGCCAGCAAACCTTTTGTCGAAGCAAAAAGAGGATTTAAGAAGCTGCAAAACGCTGCTCAAAGTCCGCCCAGCGGGGCAAACGATCTTGCTTTGATCTTTGGATACATGAAGGTTTTGGACCCCGGATCAGTGGTCAGAGAGGGCGAGTTTGCAAACGCAGAAAATACTGGCGGCGTTCCTGAAAGAATTTGGAACCTTTACAATAAGGTCATCGAAGGCCAGAGGTTAAGCGCGCCTCAGCGTCAAAACTTTATAGCCTCTGCTCGGACGCAATTTGCTCCGTACCTAGATGACCAGCAAGAAATTGAAGATGACATGAGACGCCTTGCATCATCTTACAACCTAGACCCGGACAAAGTTGTTATGAGCAAAATGCCGGAGTTGGGCGATATTGTTAATCCTTATAAATTTAACTCTGAGGACGAGGCGAATGCTGCCAATCTTCCTTCAGGGACTTATGTACTAATAGGGA
>NZQM01000235.1 GCA_002695905.1 Parvibaculum sp. | reverse complement strand
CGTGCATGGCGAAACTATCGTGGTATCTATCATGCAAATGTAAAATTTACAGATGCAGAAAAATCACGTGTCTTTATTAAAGTTACTAAGACTAAAGTTTTAGCTGCGTACAATCAAATTGTGGATGTTTTATTTGGTAATCAAAGGTTTCCTCTTAGTATTGATCCTACTACTTTACCTGATGGTGTAGAAGAAGCAGTACACTTTGATCTTAAAGATGTAGATAATGTAAGAGAAGAAGCTGGTGGAAGTGTAGAAAAAACTGAAAGCCCTTATGGGTTTGCTGGTGATGGTAAAGATTTAGAACCCGGTGCAACAACGCAGTCTTTACGGCTTGGTAGTTTAGAGGAGCAGTTGTCTGAGGCACCAAATCTTAAAAAGGGTGCGGGGCAAACAGCTTCCTCTGCGACATTTTATCCTGCTATGCTTGCTGCAAAAAAGATGCAGAAAAAAGTACACGACCAGCTTGAAGAAAGTAATGCAGCACAGCACCTTCGCAGCACAGCGTTTGAAATGGCTTTGTTAGGTACAGGTGTACTAAAAGGTCCGTTTGCTGTTAATAAAGAATATTCAAACTGGGACGATGAAGGTGTTTATAGCCCTACTGTTAAGACAGTACCCCAGATTGGGCATGTAAGTGTTTGGAATTTTTATCCAGACCCAGACGCAAACAATATGGAAGAAGCTCAGTACGTAATTGAAAGGCACAAATATAATCGGAGTCAACTCCGTGATCTTAAAAAGCGTCCTTTCTTTAGGGCTAATGTAATTGACACTTGCATTCAAATGGGAGAAGCTTACGTAAAAGAGTGGTGGGAAGATGACATCTCTGATGAAGAGCAGCACCACAACATTGAACGCTTTGAGGTACTAGAGTATTGGGGTATTATAGATACTGAGTTGCTTGAAAATGAAGATGTAAATATTCCATCTGAATACAAAGACCTTGATCAAGTTCAGGCTAATGTTTGGATTGTTAACAATCAAGTTATTCGTCTTGTTGTTAATCCTTTTAAACCTGTGCGTATTCCATACATGGCTGCTCCTTACGAGCTAAACCCTTACAGCTTTTTTGGTGTAGGGCTTGCTGAGAACATGGACGACACTCAAACGTTGATGAATGGCTTTATGCGTATGGCAGTAGATAACGCTGTGTTGTCAGGGAATTTGATTCTAGAGGTAGACGAGACAAATCTTACTCCGGGTCAAGACCTTAATGTATACCCCGGTAAAGTTTTTAGACGGCAGGGTGGCGCTCCGGGTCAAGCTATCTTTGGCACTAAGTTTCCTAATGTGTCTGGTGAAAACCTACAGTTGTTTGATAAATCTCGTCAGCTTGCAGATGAAAGCACAGGCTTCCCTTCCTTTGCACATGGACAGACGGGCATAACAGGTGTTGGTCGTACTGCTAGTGGCATTAGTATGCTTATGGGTGCGGCATCAGGAGCTATTAAAGCCGTAATTAAAAACGTTGACGATTACATGCTTAAGCCTTTGGGCGAAGGTTTGTTTCAGTTTAACATGCAGTTTGACTTTGACAAAGAAATCAAAGGTGATCTAGAAGTTAAGGCTCGTGGTACTGAAAGCTTGATGGCTAATGAAGTACGTAGCCAGCGACTTATGCAGTTTTTAGGAATTGCAAGCAATCCTTCTCTTGCACCTTTTGCAAAATTTGATTATATTATTATGGAGCTTGCTCGTACATTAGACCTTGATCCTGAAAAAATTACAAACAATATGAGTCAAGCTATTTTACAGGCAAAGTTGCTTAAGGACTTTCAGGCTACTCAGCCTCAACAGGCTCCACAAGCTCCTCCAGCAGGGGCAAACCCTAATGACCCTACAGGTGCAGGTGGAGGCACAATCGGTACGGGCGTAGCCCCAACACCTCAAGAAGAAGGATTTAGCGGTAATGCCGGAACACAACCAGCAGCAGGTGGAGAAGCGCCTGTCGGGCCTTTACAATAACCCTAATCTATGGCCTAACTTTGTAGAGTATTTAGACTATCAAATAGAACAACAACATAAAGTTCTAGAACAATCCGATTCTAGTGTGAGTATACAAAGAGCGCAAGGTGCTATTCAGGCACTTAGAAAACTAAAAGCTTTAGAAAATATAGTTAAGAAGGATTAATATTGTGGATCGGCCTTCAAATAAAAAAGATATTTTAACACCTACAGATAGAGTAACAAGTGCTGGTCGAAGGCTTTACAAAACATCTGACGGAGATTTTGTATCTGAAAAAACTACTACAGTTCAAAATCCAAATAATAACTTGTGGTATAATATACCTACTATTAACAATGGTCGTAAAATGTCAGTTGATAAAGCTGCTGAACTTTATCTTGGTTCCAGTGAAGTTAAGGACGTAGAAACCGGACGTGTTATTCCAAGTTTTAAAACAGTAGAAGAGGCTGTAAAAGCAGCAAAAACTAGAAGTCAAAGTCTTAGCAGAGGACAAAAATTAATGAACAACCAAATGAAACAATTTGAAAAAGGCGGAGAAGTTGATCCTGTTTCTGGTAATCCTGTACCGTTAGGTAGCACAGCAAAGGAGGTACGTGATGATCAGCCTGCTATGCTTAGTGAAGGTGAGATGGTAGTTCCTGCTGATGTTGTTCGTTATTATGGTGTTGAGTTCTTTATGAAACTTAGAGACGAAGCTAAAATGGGCTTTAAGAAAATGGAGGCTATGGGTCAGTTTGGCACAGATGAAGGACAAACATTACCAGACGACACACTATTTAATGCGGGTGGCCCACCTTTTACGATTGAGGATATTGAGGTTATTGAACCTGATGATATAAAAGAAGAAGAAACTTTAGAAGCTAACGTAGGAGCTTTTGTTCAAGGAGGGCAGGGAACTGACCCTTTTAATCAGCCGACTGGAACTGCTACATCTACAACTCTTGCAAACGCAACCAAAGACCCACAAGGATTTTTACAAAGTTTAGGTAGTCGTGCTTTTGATATAAATGATATTATAAAATCTATTGGTGACGTAAACTTTAATTATTTATCTGCTTTGGCACCAGAAGGCGCAGACTTTAGTAGTGTTACAGATAGCGGTAAAAAGGTTCTTGATGATTACTTTACTGACTTTTCAAACAAACTTAGTGCTTCCGTACAGTCTCCTACTACAATAGAAGAAGAAGGGTCAGAAGATCAAGATACAGGTCCTACTGCGGGTCAGGGTATAGGCTCTATGTCTGAATTAGCTTCAACTCCTACTACGGATAATATTGAAGCAGCAAGAAACTTTTCAGAATATTCTCCAGCACTAATAGGTCTTATGGATGGTATGATTTCATCAGCAATAACTGGAGTTGGTAGAGGACCGTTTGGTGTACCCGGAATTGCAGGTAACATTATGAGTCTGGGCATGNACGGTTTTAATGTAGGTATGCCTTTTGGTATAGGACCGCAACTTTCTTTAGTATCTAATCCTAAAANGAATGCCCTTAATAATGTTGCTACAATAGATCAGCAATACTCTAAAGCTCTTGTTAATGTTGCTGACCGTACTAAGCAAGAAGACCTTGAGTTAATGAGTATTGTAGGTAAAGCACAAGAATTAGGTTTTGATTTAGAAAATATTGCAAATAATTCTAATGTAGACTTAGTAACTCTTGATAATGACCCACTAGGTATAGGCGTTGGTATTCAAACGACGGGTCCGTTTGGCTTTGTAAGCACCAATCCTGATGACCCTACAGGAGGTATTATAGCTGATCCTCAAATTAATAAAACTTTTTCTAAGGCAGAAATTGAAAAAGCAAAAAATTTAAACAAGAGTTTTAAAGACGAGGTTGTTGATACTTTTCAGATGATGCAAGACCCTGCTATTGACAGAGGAATGGGTGGTGGTCCGCAAAGCGCTGAAGCAGCAATGGGTTCTAGCCGTGATGAAGCATCTAATGCGGAAGCAGCGGGTGCGGGGGATACTGACCCTTCTGCACCTGCCGCTGAAGCCGCAGATGTTGCAGCAGGTGCAGACCCAGCAGGAAATGAAGCTGCCGCTGCCGCTGCTGCCGCTAATGCTGATCACGATGGTACAGATGGAGATGGTGGTGGGCCAGATGGAGAAGGCGGTGCAGACAGTGGCCCAGAAGGTATAGCTAAAGGAGGTTTAATTAAGCGTAAAAAATAGTGATAGTCGCACTTAAACAGACTAATTTGTTGGCTACTCATCCCCCTGCTAGGCAGGCTACGGTGGCCCCACACAGAAAGAGTACACATGTCAGAAGAAATGGTTGTAAGTAATCAAGCGGAACGTAAGCCCCTTATGTCTAAGCCTTATTCAAAGGTAGACCGTGATAAAAAAGATGAAGAAGAACTTGAAATACTACTCCGTGAGCAACGAGGTGAAGGTGTAGAAGAAACAAAAGAAGAAGAGCCAGAGCCTGTTGGAGCAGAAGAAAAAACTTTTAAAAAGCGCTACGGTGATTTGCGACGGCATACACAGAAGGTACAAGAAGCCCATCAAAAACAGATTGACGAACTAAAAGAACAACTAAAAGAAAGTAATAAAAAACCTATTGTTCTACCAAAGACGGACGAAGAACTTGAAACATGGATGGCTGAGTACCCAGATGTAGCAGCTATGGTAGAAACCATTGCCACTAAAAAAGCACGAGAGCAATCAGAAGACCTTGAGGATCGTGTTACAAAAATTAATAAAATGCAGGACGATGCTGAACGACAAAAAGCTGAAACTCTTTTGTTGCAAATTCATCCAGACTTTGAAGATATTCGAGACGACGATCAGTTTCATGCGTGGGCAGAAGAACAACCTAAGTGGGTGCAGCAGGCTCTGTATGATAATGACAACGATGCTAAGGCAGCAGCGCGAGCTATTGATCTTTATAAATCTGATTTTAATATTGGACCTAAAAAGAAACAAAGCAATGGCGATGCAGCCGAAATGATTTCTAGCAAGCAAACTCGTACCCGACCAACTAATGATGATAGCGAAGGTGTTATCCTTGAGTCTACAGTACAAAAAATGAGCATGGATCAATACGCTAAAAACCAAGAAGCTATTATGGAAGCCATGAACAAGGGTACATTTATTTACGATATTTCTGGCTCAGCACGATAAGTAGTGTTGACAAGTAGAAAAAACTTACTATAACTTCTAATATGACAGTAGCCGCAATAGCCTACCTACTGTTTTATTATATCTAATTACTAATAGCGGCTACAATTTATCAATAGAATTACCTAAAAGGTATAGCCCGTTAAGAAAACGTTAGGCCAAATGTTTTTATTAATGCACCTATTTCCTATTAGCCTCTACAGAGAATTGTAAGTTAGCATCTGAACGCTGAAAAAAGGAGCAATGTTATGGCATTCGCATCAGCATCGGGTCATGGAAATCTACCTAATGGTAATTTTAGCCCCGTAATCTATTCTAAGCAGGTGCAGCTTGCGTTTCGTAAGGCTGCGGTCTGTGACCAAATTACTAACTCTGACTACTTCGGTGAAATTTCTAACATGGGCGACTCGGTTCGCATCATTAAAGAACCTGAAATTTCTGTTAAAGGGTACACTCGCGGTACGGTAATCCAGCCGCAAGACCTTGATGACGAAGACTTTTCTCTTACGATTGACAAGTCAAACTACTTTGCTTTCAAGGTAGACGATATTGAGGAAGCTCACTCTCACGTTAACTTTGCAAACCTTGCATCGGATCGTGCGGCTTTCCGGCTTGCTGATCAGTATGACCAAGACGTTCTTGGTTATATGTGTGGGTACAAGCAGTCTGCTCTGCACTCAGTTGCCGATACGGTAAACACGACTGTTAATGGTAGTGTTGCTGTTTCTACGGCTGGTACGGATGAACTTCTGTCTTCTATGAAACTAGAAGCAGATGATTTCGGTGGCTCTTCGGGTAGCTCCATTGGCATTAAAGCTCGTGCGGGTAACGATAGTGCTACTGTAGGCTCCGGTAACGCTTATGTACTTCAGGTTATTGCTCGTATGGCACGTAAGCTGAATCAGCAGAACGTTGACACCAATGGTCGTTGGATTGTTATTGATCCTATTGTTCAGGAAATTTTGCAGGACGAAGATTCTCGCTTGTTTAATTCTGACTTTGGTGGTTCAGGGCTTACTAATGGTCTTGTGCTTAACAGCCTTCACGGTTTTAAAGTGTATGTCTCAAACAACCTGCCTTCTATTGGTACGGGTTCCTCCACGACTGGTGGTACTAATGCTAGTAACTATGGTTTGATTGTAGGCGGTCACTCTTCTTCCGTTGCTACGGCAGAACAGATTGATAAAACTGAATCCTATCGTGATCCTGATAGCTTTGGTGATATTGTTCGTGGTCTGCATCTCTATGGTCGTAAGATTCTTCGTCCTGAAGCAATCGTTACTGCCAAGATTAACTTGGTATAAGGGAGATACATCATGGCTTTAGGAGATAATACTCTTGTGGCTGCTCGTGGCAACGACGCTCGTGGTCGCGGCATCTATTTCGTACAGCATGAGCTTGATTATGCTGTAGCACTTTCTGATAAAGGCAGCGCACTTGCTGCTAGTGATGTCATTCCTGTAATTGCAGTTCCAGCCGGTTCTGTTATTATGAATGCTGGTATTGAGGTTGTAACTGCTGCTTCTAGTGGTACTACAACTCTTGATCTGGGGACTGGCGTTGATCCTGATTGCTTTGTCGATGGTTTTGACGGCGATAGCGGCACTGCTGCTGGCACATTTGCTCAGAACGCTGCTGCGTTCCAACCGCTTGTGTGTACTGCGGCAGACAATATTGACGTTACTATTGCATCGCAATCTGGTACGGCCCTAACTACGGGTAAGATTCGTGTCTTTGCGATGATTATGGATGTTTCCGACATTGGTGTTGTTGGTGCAGACGAAGTTGATCGTGACACTTTAGCGTAAGCTAATTAAGTATGGGGGCTGGAGGTTTATACTTCCAGTCCTCTACTCTTATTTAAAAGGTAAAAAATTATGGCAATTACTACTGCAATGTGCAACAGTTTTAAAACGGAAGTTTTAGGTGCTACGCACGATTTGGATACACACACACTTAAAATTGCGCTAATTAAATCTGGCATGTCCGGTACGTATGGTGCAAGCACAACAAACTATTCAGATGTTACTGGTAACAGTGATGAAGCATCTGGTACTAACTATAGTGCGGGTGGTCAAAACCTAGACAGTGCAGCTATTTCTTTGTCTGGTTCTACAGCTATTGTTGACTTTGCTGATGAGGTTTTCTCTACAGTAACTGTGTCTGCTGCTGGTTGTATTATTTATAATTCTTCTGCTAGTAACAAAGCTATTTGTGTTATTGACTTTGGGGGAACAGTAAGTTCTGTTGCGGGTAANTTGACGGTTCAGTTCCCTACAGCAGATGCTTCTAATGCAATTATTCGTATCGCATAGGAAACTTTAATGGCTGTATTAGCTAATAGAGTACGTGTTAACACTAGCACTACTGGGACGGGAACTATAACACTCGGATCAGCAGTATCAGGCTTTCAGTCTTTTGCTGATGGTGGTGTATCAAATAGTGATTCAGTTAGGTATTTAATTGAGGACGGTACTAATTGGGAAATTGGTACTGGTACATACACGTCTAGTGGTACGACACTAAGTAGAGGTGCATACGATAGCACTAACTCTAACAATGCCCTTTCTTTAACGGGTAATGCTATTGTGTCTATTGTCTCTGCTGCTGAAGATTTTTCTGCTGCTACAATTCGTGCATCAGTAGAAGCAGCTTCAGACTCTAATGTTTTTACTGATGCAGATCACTCTAAGTTAAACGGTATAGAAGCTTCCGCTACAGCAGATCAAACTGATGCCGAGATTAGGGCAGCAGTAGAAGCTGCATCTGACTCTAACGTATTCACAGATGCTGACCATAGTAAACTTAATGGTATAGAAGCATCAGCTACGGCAGATCAGACTGATGCAGAAATCAGAGCAGCGGTAGAAGCTGCATCAGACTCAAATGTATTCACAGATGCTGACCATAGTAAGTTAAATGGTATTGCTGCATCAGCAAACAACTACGTTCATCCAAACCATAGCGGTGAGGTAACGTCTACGGCAGACGGTGCTACTGTTGTGGCTGATAATATTATTGATGAAGCTAATCTTAAGGTTAGTAATAGTCCAACTAACGGGTATGTATTAACGGCACAATCAGGAAATACTGGAGGGCTAACGTGGGCTGAAGCTAGTGGTGGTGCTTCAGAAATCAATGACCTTAGTGATGGTGTTACCAACTCATCTGGTGGTACTCTTGGTATCGGAACAGGCGCACTTGCTGCTGATGATGGTAGTGCTAATAAGAATACTGCTGTAGGTTTTAATGCTTTAAACGATGTTACTACCGGCGCTTCAAACGATGCTTTTGGTAATGAAGCGGGAGCGTTAATTACGACTGGCACCACAAATTTAGCTATTGGCGCTGGTTCTATGGCAGCAGTTACTACCGCAGCTAGTAACATCGCAATCGGNAACAGAGCTATGGAAAAAGCTACNGGCCAGCANAATNNNTTTGTNGGTAAAAGTTCTGGTGAAGGCGGTAGCGGTGGTGGTGCGGCAAAAAGAAATGCTGCCGTAGGTTATGAAAGTTTAGCAGGAGTAACTGCCGGTGAAGACAACGTGGCAGTTGGCAATCAAGCCGGACTTGCAATATCAACCGGAAACAAAAACGTAACGCTGGGTGCCGGTGCAGGCAAAACTATAACTACTGCCGAACACGGTATTGCTATTGGTTATGAAGCGATAGCAGCAGGTGCTATGACGGGTACTAATAACACGGCTATCGGGCAAAATGCTGGACAGGATTTGACCAGCGGCACCTACAATAATTACATAGGTTATCAAGCAGGTGCTAACGCTACTACTGGTAGCAACAACATTGGTATTGGTAAATGGGCATTGAGCAGNGGTACTTTTACTGGTCATAACTCTATTGCTGTAGGCTATCAAGCAGGTTACGATTTAACTACTGGTGGTGAAAACTTATTTGTTGGCTATAGGGCAGGCTATGAGGCTACTACTGGCGCAAAAAACGTACTGCTGGGCTATCAAGCAGGCAAAAACAAAACTACTGCTAGTAATACTATTGCTATTGGTAACACTGCTATAGGCACAAGCGTTTTAACTGGAACGGACAATACTGCTATTGGCAATCGAGCTGGTAATGATTTGACCAGTGGCACCTATAATAATTTTATGGGCTATCAAGCAGGCTTTAACGCAACCACTGCTGATTATAATGTTGCTATTGGTTATACAGCAATAGGACTAGGAGTAACAACTGGCACTGATAACGTTGCTATTGGACGACAAGCTGGTTACGATCTAACCAGCGGTGGATACAGCGTCATGTTAGGCTACCAGTCGGGTGCTAATGTTACGACTGCAACCAACACGATAACTATAGGCAAAGAAGCCGGTGAAGGAATAACTACTGGTGCTAACAATTTGGCTATCGGAAATCGTGCTATGGGTACTGGCTCGGGAACTGGTTCAGACAACACAGCTATTGGGCGTCATGCTGGTCAAGATTTAAGTAGCGGAATCCAAAATACTNTTATTGGCTATGATGCTGGTATGAATGTGACAACCGGATCGCAAAATACAGTTATCGGAGCAGATGCCGGTACTGCCCTGACGACTGGTAGCACCAACATTATCATTGGTAGGAACGCAGCAGCATCCGCAGTCGATGTATCTAACGAGATTACTTTAGGCGATACGGGCATTACTAAGTTTAGGGTGCCGGGTATAAACTTTATTATCAAAGACTCTACTGCAACAGAAGATTATGTGTTGACTGTTGACTCTAGCGGTGAGGCCGGATGGGAAGCTGCTGGTGGCGGCGCTACAGAAATTAACGGTCTTAGTGACGCCAAAACAAATTCTAGCGGCGGAACGATAGGCATTGGCACAGAAGCTCTCCACAACGACGATGGATCAGCCAACCAAAACACAGCGATTGGGTATCAAGCCCTTAGAACAACCAACAGCAATTTTCAAAATACCGCTGTAGGGTATAGGGCGGGGTATGCGCTAACTGGCACTGGTGATAGCAATTATGGAAGAGATTCTTCTTTGTTTGGAACCAATGCTGGTACGGCTTTAACAACAGGTAGAGGCAATACAGCATTTGGAGCAAGCGCGTTAGATGGAGCTACAACACCCGATAACAATGCCGCATTTGGCAAAGAAGCAGGAGGTTCAGTTACCACAGGTGCCAGCAATGTATTTGTTGGCCCAGACGCAGGCTACACAACGACCACAGGCAGTAATAACATAATTTTAGGCAATGCTGCGGAAGCTTCTTCTGCAACGGTGTCGAACGAAATTACGTTAGGTAATACATCTACTACTAAATTTAGGGTTCCGGGTGCTGGCTTTGAAGTAACTAGCGGTGCTGTTGTTGCTACTGGTGATATCACAGCATTTGGTAGCATTTCAGATATTCGTCTCAAAGAAAATATTGAACCTATTACGAATGCTCTCAATAAAGTTTTACAGATTGGTGGTTATACATTCAACTACAAAAAGAATCCAGATGTTCGTATGACTGGTGTGATTGCTCAAGAGGTAGAAAAAGTTTTACCAGAAGTTATTTATACAACAGCAGAAATAGGTAGCGAAGAAAAAAATCTTGCTGTGCGGTACGAAAATATGATTGGTCTTTTAGTTGAAGCAATCAAAGAACTAAAAGCAGAAGTTAGCACCTTAAAGAAAGTTCAGTAAAATGGTGACTACTTCATCTGGAGCAATAACTATTGGAGACTTAAGAACAGAGTTCGATATTAGTGGTACATCTGGATCAAGAGCGCTCTCTGCTTTTTACGATGCTTCTGCAAGACCTTATGATGATGCTGTTCATTCTAACACTAATATACCGTCAAGTGGTGCTGTAGCACTATCAGACTTTTACGCTACTGAAAATACTTACTATCAAACAAGCGCTCCTACATTTTATTGGAGTAGGTGGAAAGAACAAAGCGGTAAATCAACAACTGCTCAATTTTCAATATATTGGAATGGCACCACTATTTTTTCAGGGGCAGGTTCACATAGTACAACTTCTTATGCTTCAGGTGGACAAACATACCTACTACAAACATCAAAAGGCGGTGATCTTAATGCACCTAATCCGCTTGCGGGCGCTAAATACAGCATAGAAAGATAGGCAAAATGGTAGAAGTTATTCGTAGCAACATCACGATTAATAACTTTCGTGCAAAAGAAGAAGGTGATTTTGGTAAGGTTGTTAAGTTTGTAGAGTGGGTTTATGATTGGACACACAATGATTANCCAAACGCATCGGTACAGAGTGTGTTTGTTACTACTCTTCCAGACGCAACTACAGACGGTTTTGTAGCGTTTGATAATATTACAAAAGATAATCTAATTGATTGGGCTTTGTCTGTAGATAGTGCTACCTTAGATAAAATTGAACCACATGCTATAGCTCAACTTCCGCATGAGTATGCTTTATCTCAGACATCCGTATATTATATTGGATAGTATCTGATGGCTATTGAATATAAAGACCCCATTGATGGTGAGGAGATGGCAAAACTATCTCAAGCAGAAACAGATGAGATGGGTAAGATTTTATACGAAGTTAGAAATAAGAATCTAGCAGGTAAGATTATAGCAGGTCCGNAGAAGTATTCTTTTGAACGTGCAAGTGCAGCCTGTAAAGGTACATGTCAACAAGCAGATGTTTTTCTTATTCGTGCCTTTGACGGTGACAAATGTGTAGGCTTTAGATTTATACGACCAGCTAAGTATTCTCCTCTTGCTGTACCGAGAAACAAACAAGAGGAAGACAAGTACGGTAACATTAGAGACTGGTGGTTAAGTCAGGGACTAAAGATTTCAGAAGGTCTTGCTCCGGGTCTTTTTGCTTCACATAAAGATTACGCGGGTCAGGGTGTTGCTTCTACAGTTAGAAATCTTTGCAATGTAGAATCTAAAAAAAGAGGATATGTCTGGATTGCTGGGCATGATATTGAAGATAAAAGTAGGTGGGACTGGACAATGCACTACTATGAAAAGAACGGTATCGTTCCTGTTTTTAGTGACATTGATTGCCCTAATGAATACGGCGGCTACGGAAAAATATATTACTATAACTTAGTGTAAAGGTAACTAAAATGTCTGAAGAACTAACACCCGAACAAATTGCTCAACACTACTCAGCAGCAATGGATTCTGTAAATTTAATTAATGCTGTTATAGCATCACCAGATGATTATGCTGATGATGAAACTATTCTTAATCGTAATGCAGATCATTTACGACTTGTTGTAGAATGGGACTTCTGGACTACAGAAGACATGACCCCTTTTACTGACGCTATTACTGCTTCTGGAGTCTAAATGCCTGCTTTTTCACCTTTAGCCACTACACCTCTAGCACATACAACTTTAATTGTTGCTAGTTCTGTAAGTGCTACGGGTGTAGCGGGTACGTCTGCGGTAGGTGCTTTAAAGCCAAACCTAACAAAAGCACTTACTGGTGTAACAGGTACATCTGCGGTAGGTTCTGTTTCTGTTGTAGCTGGGGGTGTATCTGTTACTGGTGTAGCAGGCACATCTGCTGTAGGTTCTGTAACGACGACTATAGACCCCATAGCTATAACAGGTGTAGCAGGCACATCTGCTGTTGGTTCGGTTTCTACAACAGTTGGAAGCGTGTCTCTTACTGGTGTAGTAGGTACAACTGCTGTTGGTTCTGTAGTTACAGCACAAACAAAAACACTAACGGGTGTAGCAGGAACAACCTCTGTAGGAGCTTTAACTACCACTATAGCTCCTGTAGCTATAACAGGTGTAGTAGGTACAACTGCTGTTGGGTCACTTACTACTGTCGTAGGTGGTGTATCGGTCACAGGCGTAGCAGGAACAACCTCTGTAGGCGCTTTAACTTCAAGCTTAACCAAAGCTTTAACGGGAGTTGCTGGTACTAATTCTGCGGGTACTTTAACTGCAAGCTTAACAAACGCCTTAACAGGCATAGTTGGTACTACCTCTGTCGGCTCTCTTAGCTTTACGTCTACAAACAATGTAACACTTAGTGGTACTTCTAGTACAGGTAGTGTTGGTTCACTAACAAACGCTTTAGACATAACTCTATCTAGTGTGTCTGCTACTGGCTCTATAGGTACAGTAAGTGCTATTGTAAGTGAAGCTGTTACACTAGTAGGCGTAGCTGCAACATCTAGTGTTGGTTCTGTTACATTAACAGCAACTAGTAACATTACTGCAAATGGTGTAGCAGGTACATCAAGTATAGGTTCTATCGGGGGTGGTGTTTCTAAAGCCCTTACTGCTGTAGCTGCAACATCTAGTGTTGGTTCTATTCAGACTAACTTAGATAAAGCACTTACTGGAGTAACGGGTACCGCAAGCGTTGGCTCTGTCACANCAACGGCATCTAGTAATATTACCGTAAGCGGTGTATCAGCTACTTCAAGCGTAGGTTCTGTTTCACTTACTGTAGTTTCAACTGTTTCAATAACAGGTGTAGTAGGCACTACCGCAGTATCCGCTGTCACATCTTCACTTACTACTGATGTAGCGTCCGTATCTGCAACAGGTTCTATTGGTTCTTTAACTACTGAAGTTAATAGTACAGTAGAGGTATCACAAGATAGCTTAATTTCTTCAGTAGGTAGTGTTGGTAGTTCTGTAGAAAAAAGTGTTACTGGTGTTTCTTCTACTATATCTTTAGGTACTATATCTTTAGATTTAAGTACCAACATTGAAGTTGTAGGTGTATCAGCAACACATAGTATCGGTATACTAAAGACTAATATAGTAAAAATACTTACGGGTAATGTTTCTACTTTTGCAGTGGGTTCTGTAGGTGTAGCTAATGACTTTACACTTTCAAGTGTTTCGGGTACTATAAGTACTAACAGTGTTACCGCATCTGGTGTAACCTTTAACTTTAATAATGTTAAAACACTATACAGTAGAAAACGCTGTGTATATGTACCGAGAGCCGCATAATGTCAACAGCATTTGATCGAACAGCTAACGTACCTTTTGAAAATCGTATGGTTACAGTAGCTAGACAGTCTACCACAGACGACAGAATAGTAGAAGTACCTAAAGAAATACGTTCCGTTTATGTAGAACGGCAGTTAGGTACTTTTGATCGAACAGTATACGCAACGGAGTAATTATATGTCATTCAAATGGCCCATCAAAGACCCAGATGAAACACTAGATTACAGTGTAGATTGGCTACGCTTTTTAGGAGACGCAACAATTAGCTCTGTTGTTTGGTTTGTTAAAACTAGTGAAATAGGCAAGACACAATTAGGGTCAGGACAAACTTTAACTACTGCTTCTAGCAGTGCAGTTACTGACGACATTCAAAATGTATCACAATCTAATACAAGTACCGTAGCAACCATTAACATTGGTGGTGGAGTACTAAATAGAGAATATACCTTCTCGTGTAAAATGACTGACAGTACAGGAAGTACAGCAGAGCGGTCTATTAAATTATCAATAAGAGAGAAATAATGGCATACAATTTTCTCGGTCTAGTAAATGAAATTAATCGTAGACTAAACGAAGTTGAATTAACCTCAAGCAACTTTAGTTCTTCTAATGGTTTTTATGCTCACGCTAAAGATGCAGTCAATGCGTCTTTACGTCACATCAATCAGTCAGAGTATGGATGGCCTTTTAATCACGTAACACAAGAGGATGTGCTTACAGCAGGCACAACTAGATATCCGTTTCCTAATGACTGTAAAGTAATTTCGTTTGAAACATTTAGAATTAAAGAAGACTCTACACTTAATAATGATACTAAAAAACTAAGGGTAGTTAAGTATGAAGAGTATCTAGAAAGCAGCGTTTCACAAGAGTATAAAACAAGTACTTCAAATAATGCTCTTCCTAACTACGTATTTCATGCACCTTCTTTAGAGTACGGCATGGTTCCTCCACCAGACAAAGCCTACACTGTAGTATATGAGTACTATCGTATTCCTGTTGACTTAGAAATTTCTACAGATGTTCCTGCTGTTCCTGAACGTTTTAAACATATTATTGTAGATGGTTCTATGTATTATGCTTATTCTTTTAGAGGTGATACTCAAATGGCAGGGTTGTCTCTTCAGAAATTTGATGAAGGAATTAAGCATATGCGTAGTATGCTAATTAACCGATTTGAGTATTTACGTAGCTATATGATTTCAAGTAATCAGGGAGGTGGTCGCGTTGCTTCTTCCTCTTCTAACACAGGTTCTTCATTGGATTCATTGTAATGGAAAAGTGGCAAACATTTCCCGTAGAGTTTAGAGGTGGTCTTGTAACTAATCTTAGCCCTTTACAGCAGGGTATAAATGCGCCGGGTAGCGCTACTATTTTACGTAACTTTGAGCCTTCTATTGAGGGTGGCTACAGGCGTATTAACGGCTTTGATAAATACGATAGCACTATTGTTCCGCCGTATGGTTTGCCTGTTGTTCACGGTGCCTCACAAAGTGGCACTACACTTATTATAGCTAACATACATAANACACCAGAAGCNGGTGATACTCTTACC
This sequence comes from Parvibaculum sp., assembly GCA_002695905.1. Lineage (GTDB taxonomy): Bacteria > Pseudomonadota > Alphaproteobacteria > Parvibaculales > Parvibaculaceae > Mf105b01. The sequence continues at coordinate 13,351 of NZQM01000235.1, read as the reverse complement.
GTTACGGGTGTTTCCGGTACATATACTATTGCGTCTGGTGGTGTTAGTTTTGATGCTACAAACAACAGAGCAACTTTAACTTTAACAACATCCTTAGATAGTAGTCCTGCTAATGCTGTAGCTGTTACTTTTGTAACTACAACAACAGAGCATCTTTTAACGGGACTAGCTGTATTTGAAGATACTGTGCTTGCACAAAGAAACTTTGATATATTTAAAACAGCAGGTTCAGGATACACTCACGTAAACGTACCTACGTATGGTACTGTATTAGTCAACGCAGGTTCTCAAAGTGGTTCTACTTTAGCTGTAGATGGTTTGTCTGCTGCACCTCGTGCGGGCGATGTGTTTAAGATTGCAGGTATAGATTTAGTATATACAGTTACAGCTAATGCTACTGTTAGTTCTGGTGGGTCAACACTTGCTATTAATCCTGCACTAGCTAGTAGTCCTGCTGACGATGCGGCAGTTACCTTTTTATCTACCTCTCGTGACGGTGCTAGTAAATTAAGATTTGACCGTTANAACTTTGACGGTACAGATAAGATGATATTANTCGATGGATNAAACGCTCCTGCTATTTATAATGGTACTACTTTTACTGTTTTAAACAGTGCGCCATCAGATGTAGTTGGAGCTACGCATGTAAAAAACTTTAAAAACAATTTGTTTTTTGCTAAAGGTTCTGTTATAACTTTCACAGCAGTATATACAGATACAGACTTTACCGCAGCTAATGGTGCAGGTACTATTAATGTAGGTGATGATATTACAGGACTGTCTGTTTTTAGAGATACTTTATTTATATTTACAGAAAATGCNATNTTTANATTAGNTGGTTCTACNATAGCNGACTTCAGACTAGACCCTGTAACAAGAGACATTGGTTGTTTGGCTGGAGATTCTATTCAAGAGGTCGGCACCGACGTTATGTTTTTAGCACCCGATGGTCTTAGGTTATTAAGTGCAACAGAACGNATTGGTGACTTTAACTTTGCTAATATATCTAAAGCANTTCAAAGTGAGTTTACAGACTTTGTTTCTTCTAGTACAGTTTTTTCTAGTTTNGTTATTAGGTCAAAGTCACAGTACAGAATATTAGGNTATGCTGCGTCTTANACNAAAGAAAANTCTAAGGGTGTAATTGTTACACAGTTAGCTCAAGAAGGCGGTGGTGGTGTTGCATGTGCTGAGACTAGAGGTATTAAAGCATACGTAGCAGACAGTCACTTGAATGATGGTGTTGAGTATATAGTTTTTGGTAATAANGATGGTTACATATATCAACTTGAACAGGGTAACAGCTTTGATGGTTCTGATATACAAGCAGCATTTTCAACNCCNCATTTGCCACTAGCTGATCCGAGAGTACGTAANACTTTTTACAAGATGTTTTTGTACACAGACCCTAAAGGTACAGTAACTATTAGTGCAAACTTAAAGTTAGACTTTGATGGTCTATCTAGCATTCAACCAGATGCTATCAGTATAAACAATTTAGTAGCTGGCGGTTCTAGTGATGTTTCTTTATACAGCTCTGCCGTATATGGTACAGCAAGATTTGGCGGTAAATTACAATACGTATTTGAGGCACAGCTAATAGGTTCAGGATACACAGGGTCTTTAAACTTTACTAGTAATGGTACTGACCCATCATTTGCACTAGATGCAATGACAATAGAATACGCTAACAACGCGAGGAGATAATAATATGGGAACGGGTTATACAAGAAATGACGCATCCAATAATATTGCTACAGGTAATGTTATTAATGCGGCTGATCTTGATGGTGAATTTGATGCCATTGTTACTGCTTTTGGTACGTCAGGACACACACATGACGGAACTGCGGCAGAGGGTGGTCCCGTTACCGTTGTAGGTCCGGTACANGATTTTGTTGTTAGCGCAAGTGAAATCAAACCTAAGACTACTAATACATTAGATATTGGTACAGCGTCTTTACAATTTAAAGATATGTACATTGATGGTACAGCTTATATTGATGGTATTGGTGAAGANGTTCTTGTAGCTACAGACAAGAAAATTCAACTGCGTGACACAGCTATTAGTATTAACTCTAGTACAGACGGCCAGCTTGATATTGATGCAGACGGTGAAGTAGAGATTGCTACGGGTACGCTAGACGTGAATGCTACTACTACTGATATTAGCGGTACACTAACAGTNGGTGGNACACTGACTGCTAGTAGCGGTGGTTCTTTAACAGGAACGTGGTCAGACTTAGGTACAGTTACTACTGTAGATATTAACGGAGGCACTGTTGATGGTGCTGTTATCGGTGGCGCTAGCGCGGCTGCTGGTACGTTTACAACGCTTGCTGCTACATCCCTTAACTCTACAGCTATTGGCAACTCGTCGGCCTCTACAGGAGCCTTTACGACACTTACAGCCTCCACCAGTCTAAATGTTAATAGCTCTACTACTATTACAGGANTANTAGACGAAGATAATATGGCTTCTAATAGTGCAGCTAAACTAGCTACACAGCAATCTATTAAAGCATATGTAGATAGTCAAGTAGGTACAGCGGATACACTAGCTGAAGTTTTAGGTAATGGCAATAGCACGGGTGGCACTAACATTGTAGTTACTAGTGGCGACTCTATTACAACAAATACTATTAGCGAAACAACATCTGCTTCTGGTGTAACAGTTGATTCACTACTAATTAAAGATGGTGGCATTACAGCGGCAGGCACTTCTACATTTGCCGGTCAAACCATTAGCAATCTGGGTACTGTTACTACAGCAAACATTGATGGTGGTACTATTGATGGTACTAACATTGGTGCTAGTAGTGCAGGTACAGGTGCTTTTACTACACTTACAGCAAGCACTAGCTTAAATGTTAATAGTTCTACGACGATTACCGGCGTACTTGATGAAGACAATATGGCGTCTAACAGTGCGGAAAAACTTGCAACGCAACAATCTATTAAAGCTTACGTAGACAGTCAGGTCGATACAGTAGACACACTAGCAGAAGTACTAGCTATTGGTAACTCTACAGGCGGAACTAATGTTGTTGTGACAGCAGGAGACGTTCTTACTACTAATACAATCAATGAAACAACGGGTGCATCAGGCGTAACCATTGATGGTGTACTGCTTAAAGACAGTGTTGTAACTGGCAACGTAACCGGCAACCTTACCGGCAATGTTACAGGCAATGCTTCTGGTAATGCTGGAACTGCTACTAAGTGGGCTACCGCTCGTACAATAGAACTTACAGGAAATGTAACAGGAACGTCTGGTGACTTTGATGGTACAGCCAATTTAAGTTTTGCAACTAGCATTGCTGCTGGTGCTGTAGATACTGACGAGCTTGCAGCAGATTCCGTAACGGCAGCTAAGATTGATGATAACGCAGTAGGTGCTGCTGCATTAAATGTTAGTGGTAANGGTACAAGCGCACAAGTATTAGCATCTGACGGTGATGGAACTTTTAGTTGGGTAACACCTCTTGCTGTGTCAAGTCAAACATTAGCAACAAATGGTAGTACTAATATAGGTTCTTTACAACTAAGGTGGGGTGAAGTTTCAAACCCTACTAATGGCGATACTGTTTCTTTTACCTCTGCTTTTAGTAATGCTTGTTTAAATGTGCAGACTACTGGTACTCACAGTGGAGCGGCTAATGAGGGTTTTGCTGTTAACACACTAACAGCATCTGGCTTTGACGTTCAACTATCAGATGGTTCAGTAGATGGGTTCTATTATTTAGCGATTGGACATTAATAATATGTTTGATCCTTCAGGAAAAACCCTAATAGACTGGTCTGCTATTACAGTAACATTGGGTGCTGTAGTTCAAATACTGCCTGCTGTAGCATCTTTACTGTCTATAGTGTGGTTATCTTTAAGAATATATCAAACGATTAAAGAAATAAAAAATAAGGATTAAAATATGGCTACTCCATATACAAACATTAAATTTTCCGATGCTGCTATGCCTCGCATTGCACGGGCTACTGGGTATAATAGTCCTGATATGGGAGGTTTTCAGCAGTTCTTAGCCCAAGACCCTGCTGCTAAAGCTAAGTACGAGCGCTTTCAGCAACAGGCTATTGGTACTATGATGGCAGCTAGAGGTGGTGTAGTCAAGTTTGTTGATGGTGGAATGGTAAAAAAGTATCAGACAGGAGGGGATACATCTGATACTAACACAACTTCAAACATAAATCTAGAGGAAGTAGAAGAAAAAAGACTTGAGGGTCAAGTACCCGACACAGCTACTGTTACAGCACAAAAGATACAGGACGCACAAGATCAAGATATAGCTACTGGAACAGGTACAGTGTCTGGTCAAGTAGCTGCTCAACCATCTGGCACAGGTGTTTCAAGTCCTATAGATCAAATTAAAGACACGGATGCAGCAACCATTACCGCTGATCAAACTGCTGCTGNTATTAAGGNTGTAACAGATACGACAACTGCTGAACAAAGTCAGTTTGACGCAACCATTCAAGCACAAGAACAAAANGAATCTTCCGTATCGAAAGTAGAAGCCGCNCAAGGTGAGGCTAACTTTATTAATGGTCCTGCAAACAGAGAGATTCAAAACGGTGAGCTTATTGATTCTGTAGCTAACGCAGAAAAAGCTAGTAAATATACAGAGCAGGTTCAAGCTGCTACGGCCTCTCCTTCACAAAAAGCTACGGTACAGGGACAATTAGAAAATTTATATTCTGACTTTGATGCGGCTGCACCACCTGCATGGGCATCAGGTGCTATGCGAGCAGCTAACGCAGCTATGGCGGCACGAGGTTTATCTGCATCTAGTCTAGCTGGTCAGGCTGTAGTACAGGCTACAATGGAAGCAGCCATTCCTATTGCTCAAGCTGACGCAAGTATCTTTGCTACTTTTGAACAAACTAACTTGAGTAATAGACAACAACGTGCTATGCTTGCAGCACAACAACGAGCAGCTTTTATTGGTCAGGAGTTTGATCAAGCTTTTCAAGCTAGAGTAGCTAATGCAGCTAGAATTGCAGACGTAGCTAATCTTAACTTTAATGCAGAGCAACAGGTTATTTTAGAAAACTCTAGAATAGCTAATACTTTTGAGCTACAAAATCTTTCTAATAAACAAGCTCTTGTAATGGCAGAGGCTGCGTCTTTATCTCAGCTAGATATGGCTAACTTAAATAATAGACAGCAGGCTGCTGTACAGAATGCTCAAAACTTTCTACAAGTAGATATGGCAAATCTAAGCAGCAGGCAACAGACAACTATGTTTAAAGCCCAGTCTAGTATCCAATCTATTTTTACAGATGCTGCTGCAACGAATGCAGCAAGACAGTTTAATGCAACAAGTCAAAACCAAACAGATCAATTTTTTGCTAATTTAAAAACGCAAGTAAATCAGTTTAATTCTGCTCAGAACAACGCTATGGAACAGTTTAATATTGGTCAAACTAATGCAATTAATCAATTCAATACTAATATTGCTAATCAAAGAGATCAGTTTAATGCTCAAAACCAATTAGTAATTGCACAATCAAATGCTCAGTGGCGTAGACAAATTGCAACGGCTGACACAGCAGCGCTTAATAGGCAAAATGAGTTTAATGCTTCTGCTGCACTAGGTGTTTCTAATCAGGCATATGCAAACATTCAACAGTTTACAAGGGACATAATGTTTAAAGCTATTGAGTCTTCTGAAAATGCTTTGGACAGAGAGACAAGAATTGCTACGGCTATTTTTAATGCTAATGCTTCGTCAGCAGACTTACAATCTAGGTTAGACGCAGCAGAGGATGCAAGTATTGCTTCTGCTATTGGTGGTGGTTTGTCGGCTGCTCTGTCCTTTGCTGGAACATCAACAGGCGGTAGTATATTAGAATCATTAAACATCATATAGTTAAGGAAAAATAATGACAAAAGAAAACGAGCCAAAAATAGTAAGGCATAATACACCCGAAAGTGTTATGAAAGCATATCAAGTTTATGCAAATAGTATTAAGGCAATCTCTGCTCGCTACACAGGTGTTAATTTAGATGATCCGCTTTATCTTAGTGGTGGTGGTGTAGTGCGATCTTCAGGTATGATGGCCTCACCTAAAAGCCAATCTACTAAACCAGACTTAACNGGTTTGTCTTCTGCTCAACGCGCACACCTAAGTTTTCTAAAGGCACGTAATGAACTAAGAAAAGGAAAGTCTAATGCCTAATCCAGCACCTGTAACTGAAAGAGATTTTGATGCTCCTATAATGGGAGCTAGCCTTACAGGTGAGCTTGGTGCTAAACCATATGAGCAACCTGCTACGTTGCCCTCTGTAGAAGAGAACCTTGATTATTATATGGAAGCATTGCTGTCTCCTGCTATGATGCCTCGTATTGCTGCTAACCTTGAGCGTGGTAGGCGTGTGTCTGACTTTGCTGAGTTTTTAGTAACAAGTGGTGTAGCTGAAGGTAGGCATACTATTGACGTAGGTGTTTTAGTTCTACCTACTATTATTGAAATGATTGCTTTAATTGGAGACATGTTCGATATTGATTTTGATATGGGTCTTGAAGCAAGGTCAGAAGAATCTAAAGATAGTTTTATAGAAGTAGCTGAAGCAGCCCTTTCAAAAGCAGAAGATGAAGAAGATGGGTACGTAGCTTCTGGTATGAATGATGTAGAGCTTGAGGAAGAGCCAGAAGCTGAAGAGCCTCCGGTTCCTGAACCAGCTAGCTTAATGGCAAGGAGATAAGTATGTCGTGGGGTTTAATTGCTGCTGAAGCATTTAAAGGTGTAGCAACAGGTGCTGCTAGCTTTGCAGCCCAAGAGGATGCACGTATTGACAAAGCTGAAGCACTAGCTGAAGAACGTATTAAACGTGCTATGGATTATGCACGAGAACATCAAAAAGAATATAAGGCTAATAAAAAAGTTGCTGTTGAATCTATAGGCGCACTAGCAGAAACCCTTACTTCTGCTGGCGTATCCTCACAAAAAGCAAAGGCTATGGCAGCAAATATTTTTAGAAATAACCCTACTAAAACAGCAGTAAGCAGATACATAGGGAAAATAGATGCCATGCTAAAAGGTGGAGGCACTGTTGATGAGCTAATTGGTGGTATCGAAATAGACCTTGATCCTAACACACCCTTAGTCTTAGACGATCTTGCTGCCGCAGCAATGCCAGCTTCTCAACAGAGACGGGGTTTAAAGTCCTTTTTGCCAGAGCAACCTGAGTATAAAGGTAATCCTCTTCTTAAAGGTATATATAAAGATGGTGTTCCAGATCGTCTTAGGACACAACGAGAAGAAGGTATTAAAGAAGCTGAATCTCTTGGCTTAATGGCTAAGCCTGTTACTCAAACGTTGCCTACTATGACAGGCCAGATGAATATTATTCAACCAGTTTCTAGTGATACGTTTGCCCAAGAGTACGCAAAACTTATAAGGCAGGCTGATAATGCAACTGACCCTGCTAAAAAAGCTGAATTTACACGGCGAGCAGAAACAGCACTAGACCGTCATGCAGAACTAAAAAGAAAAGGACAAGCACCTAAAGATGGTACTTTAAGTAAAGACTTTTATACTCTTAGTGTGGCATATAATAATGCCCCAGAAAGTGAAAGACCTGCTATCAAAGCGCAAATGAATTATACCCTAACACGTATGGCAGAAGTAGCAGCAGCTAAAAGAAAGCCTGACACAGAGCAAGGCGCTAAGTTTACACCAGAATATGCTAAGTCTCTTTATAAAGATTTAAGAGACAATAGCTCTGCAAGAAAAGATTATCGTCGAAAGGTGGTAGGAGCATCTAGCACTAAGGAAGGAAAAATAGATGGGCCGATGGTGTTAGCTAAAGAAGCTTTTTATAGTACGTGGAAAGCTGTTGGTGGTCCAGAGGCTAATCTGGCAGAGCGACAAGCAGTTGATGCTTTGAAAGGTCAGTCTGGTCTTGGTTCAGATAAAATGGCGTATATTGAACTAGCACGGAAAGGTGCATCTAATCTAAATGTTTTTGTTAGTCTAATGCGTAACAGTAATTCCAAAACGTTAAAGCAATCTATTACGACTGCAAAAACTTTGAAGGATGAGAAAGCAATTAAAAATTCTATCCTGTATAAAGATATTGCTGAACGGGTAAACGTAGGGTTCTTTGTGCCTAAAACAAATTCGGATTACAATAATATTGTAAGGCTAGTATATGAGGCCATTATAGAAAAATGACAGACATAATTGACTGGGACGCAGAAGATAAACTTACTCCAGAAAGTTTGGACGAAGAGTTACCTGAAAAGTCAACAGACATAATTGACTGGGACGCAGAAGATAAACTTACTCCAGAAAGTTTGGATGAAGGTGCGCCTGAAGGATTACCTGAAGCAGAACAGATGGCTGGTCCTGCCAAGCCTGAGCCTAAGCCTGTAGAAGAAGCACCCCCTGAAGCTTTAGTCGAAGGGCCACCTGAAGGGTTGCCTGAACCGGAGCCGGAGCTTGAGCCAATTCAACGTGACTTAGCGGCGATGGGTTTTAAAACAGGTGCATCGTTTGTCCTTCCAAAAACACGACAACAACGCAAAGAAGAAAGAGAAAAAATTACACCTTCTCTTTACAAAGACAAAGAGTTTATGAGTTCTTTAGAAGAATATTATACAGGACGTACTTCGCAAGGAAAGCGATTGGAGGACGAAACAGACCAAGAATATTATGAACGCTTTTTGTCAAATCATTATAGGTATATGCTGAATAGTTATGCTGGCTTGGCTATGCAAACCAACTGGCTAATGGAAACTGGCGATGAAGGTAGACAGCAATTCGGAGAACTCTTTTCTCGTATTACAACGGACGAGCCAGAAGTAGGTGATCCTTCTCTAAGTGCTGGTGAAAATATTATAAAAATAGCAGACAGTGTGTGGTACTCTATGACTGACCCCGCTACTGCTTTAACATTAGGGGCTGCGCTAGTAGCAGGTGGTGGTATAGCGTCTGCTGGAACAGGCTTAGCTGCACAAACAGGTATTCGTAAGTCTGCTGTATACATACTACGTAAGGCTACTTTAAGAAACGCTGCTATTAAAAAGATTTTAGCTGGGGGTGCCGCTGGTACTATCGTAGGTGTGAGTCGAGATGTTGAACAACAAAACTTTGAGGCTTTAACAGACTTAGATGAAGAGGGTAAAGTCCGTACTCGTGAAGAGGCGGCGGGTCGTCCAATAAATATACCAAGAGCAATCGTGATGGGAGCAATTGAGGGTACATTTGGCGCTGTCGTTGATGGTGGTACTGCTATTGCAGCAGGTGTAGGACGGAACAAAAGGGTTGAAGCTGCAAAAGCCGCGCTTGAGCCACGCGCCGCCAAATCTCGCGCTCAACAAGTGCAAAATGCTGTTGAGCAGGATGCTGTAACAGGAACAAACTCAGCAGAAGCTCTTGCCTTAGCTCAACGAATAGAAGTTCGTCGGGCTAGTAATGCACAAGGGAATAAAAAAGAAAGTTTGTTTGAAGGGGATGAGGGTGATTTTAAGTTAACTGATAATGTACCTATCAAATATCAGGAGGCAGCACTTCGGGCTGTACAAAACCCTGACATAGCAGAGAAGATAGGTGACATAGCAATGGATGTTATACTAGCCTACAAGCGAGAGGGTAAGCTAGACCTTCTAGAAAGCACAGAAGAAATTGCTGGAAGTGGAACTACTCGCGCTCGTAAAGTAGAAGAGAGTCTAGAAAAATTCTTAGATAATAAAGGTCGTTATGGTCAGGTACTAGCTGATACCTTAGACGGTTTGCAGGCGCGTATGCGTTTATCTGTAAAAGAGTTAGGTGGCGAGGAAGAAGCCAGCTTAGAGTTAGCCCTTCTTGAAGAGGCTCTAAAGAAAAACAACCTAGACAAAGGCGAGTTCTTAAAGATGATGTCGTTCTATACGAACGGCTACGTTTCTATTGGTGGACAGACTAAAAAGTCTTTGTCAACTGCTGCCTCTGTAATGGGTAAGGCTGGTTGGCAAGCCAGAACACTTCGTCGGTCTATGGGTGTTATCGAAGATAAAGAGCTTAAAGACATACTTAATACGGCGTATGCTCAACCTAACCCTGTAATACAAGGATTATCAATGGCCCTACGTGCTATTAGAGGTCTTGATAAAGTAAGGATTGGCACTCTAACAGCACAACTTCCTACTATGATGCGTAATAATGCAGGTGGTGCTATGATGATCACTGCCCAAACAGGGGCAGACTTAATTGAAAATACTATTTATCAAATGGGTCAGGCTATACGGACAAAGGTTACAGGAAAAGGTGACACAGGTATTACACAAGGTTTAGTAACCGCTTTTTCTGACAGTCTTATCACTCTACAAAGAATGGCAAATCAATCTAAAAGCCAAGCTCTTGTAGACGTTACACTTCAACATGTACCCAATGCACATCAACGCATTCTACGAACACAGCCTGATATTTTAGGGCCACAAGCAACAACACGGGTTGGTAGATTGGCAGACAATTATGTGGAGTTTTTAAATATATACAACATAACGTCAGATAGTTTTCTTAGGCGAGGGTTTTATGCGGCTAACCTAGAAAAAGAATATAGAAATTTTCTCAGAGTCTATAAAGAAAAGAACGGTAAGGCTTTTGCAGGAGGAAAACTTAAAACTGTAAGCGACTTTTTAGCAGATGGTAGGGTACTAGATAAACGTCTTGTTCTTCGGGCTGTTGATACCACTCTTGATCAGACATTTGCAGGACAACCTAAAACAACTGCGGGTAAAGCAATTCTAACTGCGTTGGAAGAAACGAAACCTATCTCTTCTGCCTTTATGCCCTTCCCTCGTTTTATGGTAAACGCTATGCGTACTCAGTACGAGTACTCTCCTGTTAACCCTTTCGTAAAGCTAGCAAATAATTTTAATAGAGAAACGTTTAAAGACCCTACAGCGTTTCATATGTCTAAGGTGCCTGAAGCGTTTGCTAGGGGTGCCGTAGGTTCAGCAGCGTTAGCATACGCATGGACTGAGTTACCTAATATGAAGCGGTGGTGGGATGCTAACGGGAAAGATATTCGCGCTGTATGGCCTGCAAGTTATTTCTTTGCAATGGCTGATCTAATATCTATGGCAGCAGGGGACGATAAAATTCGTACTAAGCAGGATTTGTCTAGTGCGTTACAGGCTGTAACGGGTGTACCTGCATTATCAAATAAAGATAACGAATTTATTAAGCAAGGTTTAACCTTGTTTGATGGTGAAACGGCAGATAGTGTTAGGTCACTAAGCACTACCCAAAAGTGGGGAGAGTTTACGGGCCTATGGCTTGCAGGTTTTGCAACTCCTTTACGTGCGATACGTGACCTTCAAGCAGAAGCAGCTTTATTTCCTAAATACACAGACCCTAAAGTAAGGTATGAAGATATGGGCTTTTTTAATATAGCCGGAAATGTTATTGTTGACTCCGCCTTACCGGCTAATGTTCTTGGTGTTCAAATTCTAGAAGAGCGTCCTACTAAAGAATATGTTTTAGCTGGTGAGGATAAGAACCGCCAGCTAGCTGCTGCTCGTTTTCTTGGTATTGCTATGATGCCTAAAACTACTGCCGTTGAGGATGAGGCAGTGAGGTTAGGTATAACGCAGAAAGATTTAATTGGGTACTCTGGTTCTCGACGTAATGATGCTCGTATGCGTAAGCACTTTGCTCGTTTTGTTGAGCTAGGTTTAGGAGAGTTAGTACAGGACTCTGACTACCTAACCCAAAAATCTACGGAAAGCCGTGCGGCGTTTAAGTATCGTCAGCGTAGAGTTTTTTTAAATTACGCTAAATCTTTTAAGAAAGCTGCTGAAAAGGTAGTAGTGGATGAAGAAGAATTGGAAGCTATTGCCGCTGTTAAAACAATTACAGCAGAGCTTCAGACAGCACTTAATGCACAAAAAGCAGGAGATGACACTGTTACCGCTGAAGATATTGTCGAGATAAAAACAAGACTTGCTGAAGCAGACTTTGTTTATTCTACCAGTGATAGTGCTAAGTCTAAGTGGCTTAGGTATACTAAGTCTTATAAACTAGACATAGAAGAGTTTTTTGTAAGGAGACACCAAGAAACCTTACAAAAAATTAAAGACGGAGATTTACTTGACTCTGCGGATTACCTGTTTATGAAGGGGCCAACCATTGCAGAACAAGGTACGTATGGTATGGCTATTGTTGTTGGCGATGGCATGAAAGCAGCCGAAAAGTTAGACTAACGTTTATCTCCTGACCCACCAATCGTACCACGATCTTTACGTGACGCAAGCTTGTTCATATTATCTTTGGCTACACGACCTAAAGAAATATCTAGATCAGTGGCGAGTGCGGAGCAGTACCACAGTACGTCTCCTAACTCTGCCGCTATCTGTTCCTTCCAATCGTCTGGACGCTTGCTTGCACCATCACGGATAAGCTTCTTTACTTTGTTGGCTACCTCCCCAGCCTCACCCGCAAGTCCGAGTGCTGGATACATTAGTTTTGTATTTGCAGGATAGATAGCTGTAGTCTTACAGAAATCTTGATAATCCTCTAGCGTCATAGCTGCGCCTTTCATATCCATAAACTCCTTAATGTCTTGCATTAGTTTCATGTTGTTTCCCCAAATTATCAAAGTAGGCTTTGTTGTAGCCCCTTTGCCATTCTTTTTCTGCCATAGAACCTATAGGAAAAGGACACTGTGCCATCACAACATACACCCCATTAACTTGTTTAATTTTAGGTAGGGTAAAAGCTTTATATCCAGCTTGATACTGGAGCTTAAGAGGGGGCCACTTTCGGTGGTCATTTGATGGCATCTTTTTCTTGTTAATCATAGGGCTTCTTTCAACTGATTGATCTTAAGATTGTAACAATTAGAACGAACCTGAAAGTTATTAGACGGATCGACATCGCCAGCATGTAAGTATACTGCTTGCTCTAGATACGCATCTTTTTCAAGCATACCTAGATACCACCCTACACTCAAGTCTTTTTTGATCCGTACAAAAGCATAAGCATCACACTTTTGTTTAGTGTTAAGGGCAGCTACAGAACAGTCGTAGTGTCCTCGCGGTACGCTAGTAACTGTTTTAGATTTGACATCAACTTTGGTTCCATCTTTAAGGACCAGATCATAGTCATACGTGTTTACCCATTCACCACCTAACGCACAGTTAGCTACAACCTCCCCCAAAAAACCAACAAGATTTCCTTTTCCCTTAGTGATAGAGTTGCGGATTGGCCCTAGTTCTTCTGCTTTAATACGGGCCTTGTCTATCATCTCTGGTGTAATCTTTATCTCAATCATTTTATTTCCTTAGTACTACCTTTAGCCTTAACGACTGGTGATGTCCACAACTTCGCAGACTCCTGCCGTGCAGGC
>NZQM01000234.1 GCA_002695905.1 Parvibaculum sp. | reverse complement strand
CCTGAATAACCTTCTTACAACCTAACTCTCTTAAATATTCACCGCTTTTCCCGTCACCCACGAATGCCTCCCATATAATCTTATCCTTTGGTATGTATTGTTGAATATTTTTCCAAGCGTATTGGGGGGTCATATAATCGTCGTGCGTCTTAAATCCTCCTGTCGTAAAAGTAGCCATATTATTAATAGTATATATTTTATTTCCTTAAATCTATTCCTTGGGGTATTTTTAATATCGCTTATTTAAAAATTTGTAAAAATCTTTTGTTATATGTGCGATTCCATATATCACTTGCCCCACACTACTACCTATTATTATACCGAATAAAACATTGAAAGATAACGGAGATTTGCTGAGGATGTTCTGAATCATTATTCAATAACCAAGATTTAAAAATAATAGCATACAATAAGCCTTTATTTTTATCCCGTCGCACGGGATTTTTAGGGAACGCAAGTGTAACGAAAGTTCCCCACACTGTTATACTTCGTTACCCAATACGTCCCACCCTTCTGTCCTTTCTCTGGCAAACATTTCCATTTTGCGTTGAGTGGGAAACATTTCATTTATCCTATCTCGCACCTGTGCTGGTTTGGCTGAATGTCTCCCTCTTTTCTCGGAAACCATTTGTCTGATATTTCTCTTTCCACGTGGTTGGGGTATTCTGCCTTTTTTAAATATTAAACATATTTCTACTTGGCTCATTGTATAATATGATGGATTAACCATTTCCTTATCCCATACAAACCCGATTGTAATATATTTGAATCCCCACGCCTCACCCAGTTGTATGGCTTGATTCAAATGGGGAGAACTACTCCACATAAAAAGCAAACAATCTTTTTCAAGTGCGGGCAATGTGAATGTTTTAAGATCAGCCAACTTCATAGTGGCATAATGCGCCACAGCCCCTCCTGTATTAACCGAATTTTTACCTGTCTGACTTTGGCCTTTGTAGTCCCAAGGGGGGTCACAGTATAATATTGAATACATTATATATAAACAATAAAATAAACTTCAGCCTAAATATATATTACCCACGTAAATATTTTCCAATGCCGTGGAACGTGTAACGGCCGTGTATGCCACTCTCTCATATTTTTTAACATAGTTCCAATCGTATATATTCAGTCTGCCCTGAATCGTATCGCCTTGGCTTTTGTGTATTGTTACGCAATAGCCTAATAAGTAACGCTTGTGGAATTTTTCAATGTCATCTGTTATTGTATCGATGACCCCATCGCGTTCTCTTAGAAACGAAACGGTCTCGTTATCTATTTCGCTTATTTCCATCATTTCGTTTTTGACAATGTCTATTTCTGTATTTGTCACATCACATATAACAGGTACGCCAACGGCAAGTATAGCGTCTTGTGCGTATTTTGAATCATCTGGTTTTACAGGTATAAACACACCTTTCACTGTTTTGTTACATTCGTGATTTATGTGTTTTCTCGTGCGATTAAAATAACAAATCTTCTTACCTTCGCTCGTTGCTGTTGCGCCTCTTTGCGGTAGTAATACACTTGGTTTTCCATTTGCCCTAAAACTCTCACTGTAATCCCATAAGTCTTTGTCGTATCTTTTGCGTACATTCAGTTCAACACTATTGTATTCCGTGAGATAACCAAGCAACGGCGACTTAAAAATGTCAAATGAGGTGTTATCCACTGGCGGTAACTGACCCGAATCTCCAACTAAAATAAAGTTCTTACCAGTTGAAACCTTTAACTCGTAAATGATTTTCCATAAGTCAAGGGGAATCATTGATATTTCTTCTACGAGAACTACATCAAAGTTATTCATTATTCTGCGTATCGCCAACGGGTCGTATTGCCCTGTCTTAATGTCAATACCAAATGTCTTGTGTATTGTTTTCCCACCATAGGGGAGCCACTGAATCATACACTTATTTGTAAAACCGCACACACATACACGCTTCCCCATCTCCTTTGTCAATATTTCTATAATATTTTTTGCCGCCCAACTTTTACCAGTCCCCGCACGACCGAATAAACCGATACCGCCGTAGTTTTTAAATATCTCTAATATATTTCGGTATTCGTCGCTATCGTGTATGTGCTTATTAAGATTCATTTTATAAGGCGGTTTTGTATAAGTTACAGACCTCTCTTGCGCGGGTCGTTCATATGTAATATTACTAAAGTCAAGTTCTTTTGGCTCGTGTTTGTACCCACCTATCTCCTCGCTTACGTTTATATTTTCGGGATACAGCAAGGCGAAAGCATCAGTCTTTCTCCAAACCAATGTACCACCCGTTTGCTGAATGTGGTTGTATAAGACAATATTGGCAAAGTCAAGAATCTGTAAGTATAGAGGTAATCGGTTTGAAATATTCCTCGTCTTAAGTTTGTCCCCAATCATACACAGTTTTCCGTGTTTTATTAGATTGGGATTCTTCATAACTGACGCCTTTTGTAACATTCGTTTAATGTCAGTTGTCATCGTGAAATGTGTTCGGTGTGTTACGGTTTTACCACACAATCCGCTCAGCATATTTATTATGTATTTGGTTACACTATTTACTTGTGCTGTTTTCTCTTGTTCCGTGGGTTGTTCTGTCTGGTTAAAATCCGTAATCTTTTCGTATGTTATATCGTCTTGTATAAACTTTATTAAGTCGTAAAAGCAAGTTTTATCGTTTCGTTTTCCCTCAATGAAATACCTGACTTTGAAATATATCCCGTCGTCACGGGCTTTTTCTACTATCGTATTTGAATACCAGTTCGCGCCGTGTAAAAGAGTTAAATCTTTCGTTTCTACAAAATACAAACCGAACCGCTCGTCAAACGAATCGCATTCTTGAACCGTGGTAGAAAAATCTATCGTCATCCAGTCATCTAAGGGCGCCTCCATAACACTTCGGTAGTGTTTGTTTATGTCAAACGTTCTAATGTGTTCGTTAAGTTTCCCAAATGGGTCATATGTTAAAATTTCACCTGCTTCCCTCGTTGCCCCATAGTGAGTTCTATACTTTACATTGGGGTGCCCCAGTGCCGCCCTTACCTCTGGGCTAACAAACGATTGCGGTATATTTTTCCATTCTGTTGTTTGTGTGAGATATAGCAGCGGCGGCACACCACAAATATGTAACGAATCAAAGTGATACACGTTCTCTTTATTTTTATATGATACAACTCTGTTACCTATCATAGTGACACCGTTTTTACTCTGTTCGTTATTTTCTAAACAATCTTCCATTATTCGGCTTAATACACACGGATGACCCCATTCGTCATTTATTCTTGGGTAAGGTTCAGGAGTTACTTTTTCAGTCTCATTTTTTTCCTTTACCTTATGTAACGATGAACCTACCCTTTTGGCTTTTTCAGTCCAATGTTTAACTTTTGTCGTGTCAAATATGGGATATAAATGATTATTCCTAATACAGAAAACCATTGATTTTTCCCGACCTCTCTCAACTGGTTGTGAAAATATTATACGTTCATCTTCAATAGCGTAAATACTGACCTTCCACCGCTCTGCTATTTTTGCCATATGTAAAATGCTATATCCGTGTATATTGGGATTCGGCCACGGGTGTGTTCCCGCAGCCTGTTCTATCGCGTCATAAGTAAGTTTTTTCTTCATACCCTTCGTGTCTTTGTAAAGATACATCAGGTAATCGGGACAACACCTTTTCGTATCAGAACACCACTCTCTATTCCGCACGTATCCATCAATCTCCATACATCCCGAATCCAACATCGGGGCTTGTAACACATTGCCGCGCCCATTCATAGTTTCCGTTGTGGTACCGACCTCTACTCCTATAGGCATACGTATGATGTCATAAACCTCGCTTTGTTCCTCTACCTGTCTAATCCATCCGCGACGCATACGTCCAAGCCGTCTATATAACTCTACTAAGTTGTTCGCTTTCGCCGAGAAAGTACGACGGCTGTATTCTTCGTGGTCGGTGACGCGTACAAGCCAGAGTTCTTCAAACATACCATCTAAACCCTCTATGAGTTTCAGGTCTATTCTCCGCCCTCCCCATCGCTTACCATTGTCTAACACACGCGTGCGTTTTTCATTTTCGTTCGGTGTTACTTTAATGCGCGGTATAAGGCTGTGACCCGTGTAAGTTCCAAAAACATTTCTTCTCAACCGTCTCCCTAATACATTCGCCGCACGTATCCTATTTTGTATGTTGATTGGGCTATTTGACATTTCCTTTACTTATATATATACTATATTTTAATTCTTTAAGTACTTTATTCCTTGGGGTATTTTTATTTTAAAATCAATAAAATGATGCTCTCACAAAACATCATTATTTCAATTTTTAGCACTCTATACTACGTAACAAACTTGCTTCTTTTTTGAATAGATACTGTTCCTTACTTTTTTTGAGGCATTGCTCTCTGTATTCTGGATCATTTGAATACCTCTTACGCATACTTTTGAGACTTAACTCTTTGTTGTATTCTGCGTTGTTTATCTTCCAGCGCCGTCGCGCTTCCTTTTGGTTTTGTTTCTTAATCTCTGGGTCAATACAATTACGTCCCATATAAATATCCTTAGTATAATACAAGATATTATTCTTTAAATGGATTAAATGAAATTATCTATCGAGTGAGCGTCCAATCCTTTTTGTGCGAATCCTATGTTAAATGCCTGTGTTAAAATCCGTTGTGGTAAATTTCCAGATTCTTCCTTAGCCTTGTACGTTTTCAATTTTCCAACTGGCCTATTGATAACGGCAGATGCGCTCACTGGATCTCCTCTCGTTCTATGTATTGTTATTTTTTCTTTTAAGTTTCTCTCACGACTGGGATAAACTCTGCCCGTGAAGATAGAAACCCCTTGGTTGTACGTGTCAATACGTTCCATTCGGTCGCCGACATACTTAGACGATAACGCAGCATCGTATAACGTACTCCCGCCAAGTGAATGCGAACTACCACTCGCCTTTTTATCGGGGTATGCCTTGAGAGCGTTCTCCGTCTTGGTTTTACGCAGAGAAAATAAGGAGTCTTTTTTTTCCTGTCCGAGTGCGATTGAGACGTCTGCTTTGAGGTCTTTCACACTTGTCGGATTCGTGCCCTTGTGACTTATATGAATCCTCTCGTCATTCACGAATGTTGTCATATGCCTGTTGCTATGCTCTGGGACGACCTTCCAGTTACCATTAGGTATTTCTTTATCAATAAAATTCTGTGTGCGTTCTATGCGAGTTTCTTTATCACCCGCAGAATCCATTTCATAGGCCGCCTTAGCAAATAAAGCGGGATTCTCCTCCATAGTTTTTAGTTACTTAATAAACACGTTTTTTCTCTGGGTCGTCTCCATAAAGTTCAACCAATCTTGCGGCTTTCCCGTCGTCAAATTGTCGCGCTAATAGTTGATTGGTAATGTCTTGTTTCGCTAACACACGTTCGTTAAACAATTTAATTTCTTCGGCAATCTGTTCGGGTGTCACTCGCGGTGTGTTGATAACGGGAATATCCTGCCTTAGACGTTCTTGGTGTGTTTCTCGTATCATTTGTGTTCTGATTCGGCGACTTTCAGCATCTCGGCTACCCGTGTGGAATTCTAACTGACTCTTAGGCGGTTTGTAAAAATACGGCCACATATTATTATTATTATAAAGGACTTGGAAAAAAAAATACAGTTCTCCTCTGTTTTAAAATATTGCCTTAATATAATATAATGCCAACGTATAAACAACAATTCAATAAGAAGCATAAACAAAAACTTTCGCAATCTAACTCATTGGAGGACATAGCAAAACTATCAGGTTACAAACTCGCGGGTCTGAAAACAATTTTTATGAAGGGTAAGGGCGCCTATAAAAGTTCTCCTGAATCTGTGAGACCTAATGTTACGAGCGCGGAACAATGGGGCTACTCCAGAGTGTATGCCAGTATAAACCCGAAAAGTAAATCATACAATATTGACAAAAGCCATTTAATTAAGCGCGCTTAATTTTTCCCGTCAGACGGGAAACTCTAAAACTTTTACTGGCTTGGCCGTTATCATAACCTTGGGTTCAAACGGTTTTATTTTTTTTAGTTCATCTTTAAATGTTTGTGCGTCTTCGCCTATCTTGATGAGATTTTTCTGCGCTTGTTGAAATAGACTCTGCCTATCTTTCGGGCTTAGCGTGACTTCAATAAGTTCTAATGCCTGCCTATGAGTTGCTAACGCCGTATCTAAGTACGAATTCTGAATCACGATTTTTTCTTCAAAGTTCAAACTGGAACGTAGTTCGCGAATACGTGAAATTGCGTAAGTGGCCTTTTCAATAGCCTTGGAATCATTTTCCAATTTCGCTGGAAAATCTTTGAATTTTAATAAAGAACTAATAATACCGACAATAGTACTAAGAAATATTGGCGCCACAGCGCTGCTATTAGACACAACTGGGTTTGAACTCTCATTCAAATTTAGTTGTGTTTTGACTGTTTCCAAAAGAGCAGTGAAGAGACTGAGGACAATTATTACTTTCTGAAATTTGTCCTGTGTCTTCTTTAATCCTTGGTAATGTAACTTTACCCCGTCGCGCTTGCTTCTAAGTTCAAACTCCTTCTCAGACAAATCTTTGTCAATATCTATATTGGGCGGATTTAACTGAACGTTCATTACTTATCCATTTTTTAATTTATTCACCTCATTCTGGAGAATTTCCCTATGGGGAAATTTCCGTAGGCTTGTCAAGGACAAGACCTTCCAATAACGATAATCGTTCCTCCAACGTCGTAGTTTTAACTTTTTCCGCTTGTAGTTGTCTATCTACTTCTTGTAGAGCAGCACAACACACAGTCCAAATAGCAGTTTTGGATAAAATATGAAAGTCATCCACCTCGGTTCCCAGCAGAATCAACTCGTTTGTGTATGGATTTCCGTGGGTGTCTGTGCCAGAGAGATTTTCTTTTTCCAGAGGTGCGAGACCGCTTCCGTATTCAAACTCAAAAGTTTTGGAATCTATCACATTTTTAACTATGACATTCGCCTGACTATTAGAACAGAGATATCGTATTAATGCCTGTCGTCCTACCACAAGGCTGTCTGTATTTTCTGAAGAATCTAATATTGTTATTACGCCTCCGCCTTCTGATATTTCAACCTTGCTTCTCGCTACGATATTCGGAATACACAACTGTTCTGTGCTAACGGCATAAGGTATCACTTCTTTTACTTCTTGCGCGATGAAACCATAAACTCTTTCGTGGTCGGGTGTTGCTTTGTACGTGTAAGTTAGGGGATTCAACAGACGTAATTTTTGTAACGCTTCGTCGTCTTTTATCTCCTCAAAATTTTCCTTAATTCGTCTATCAGAAACCGAACCAATATCATATTGCGGGGCTATAATCCTTTGGGCTGCGTAGTAGTTTATATATAAACTTCTACCTGATAAATCGCTTCCCTTGTAACAGTCAATATGATGTCCATTATTGATGAATCTCAACACTCCAGAAACGCCAGTCGGGCGGTCACCCTTACACAGGCTTAAAACGCTCCCATCTAACGCTCTAATAAAATTTGACTGAAAGTTCCCCGTTAGTCCATCTATCTTAGCCATTGCCGTCGTAGAGGTAGGTAAAGTGTTAATACCTGTTGTCGAAGCGTAAGACCCGTATCGTTCAAAGATAATATTTCCAGCATATTGTTTCGCCGTTGTCCCCGCTCCACCTACAAGACCCATCCCAGGACGTAACACGAGCGAGCCACCGAATACTTGGCAATTTTCATATCCGCCATTATTAGCGGCTTGAAAATGATTTGCTGTAATACTAAACTGACCGCCAAATTGCCTTATATTTTGACTCAATGAATTATTCCAAGTTACTGCGGTATTGTGTAAAAATTGACCTCCAACCTTGGTTCCTCCGTAGTAGTATGCGTTCTGATAACCAGAAGCATTTTGCGTCACACTATCGCCCCCATTTTTGAATATCAATCGAGCATCAGCATCCTGTTGAATCGTCGTCATCAAACCGCTTCCAACTGTATTGGGTGACTGGTCTGAACCCATCAAAACGGTTGTCACTGTGCCAGGAGTGTTATTGTAAATATTTTTAACCTCCAAATCACTTGGTTCGCTACCTATATCTCCGATTGTAACGCCGCCGCCACTTTTTTGTAAAATTAACCGTTGTGCGGTGTTACCACCAGTCTGTCCTGCCTGAATAACTGCGCGGTCGTTCGTCGTATCAAACGCTAATGCGAGAACTTTAGTAACATCCGTTTCTCCTCGTATGCTTATTTGTGCTGTTCCTGCGTCTGTATGATAAGCCCCTGTCACATCATCTCGTACAACTAATTTGGAGTAGTATCCAGTTGTATCTCCGACAAAAACGTTACCCGTTTCGTATTTAATATCTGAACCACTCGTGACCCATTGAGAACCGACTTTCAAGGTATTAGCAGTTATCTCTGCTGCCTGTGTTGGAGTGATTCCCACTTTCAAAGTATTAGCAGTTATCTCTGCTGC
>NZQM01000233.1 GCA_002695905.1 Parvibaculum sp. | reverse complement strand
GAATGAAAAGCACCAAGATTATTAGTGTGAAGTCTTAATTGAGTAGCAAAGTTTCCAGAACCTGGCACTATTGAAACAAAAGATAAACTGCCATATGAACCACCCGTGCCATCAATTTGAAATTTAGCTATTTCTACAGACGCATTTGATGGTTTAGTTACAACTAATCCTCCTAATACATTCCCACTACTTAAAAATTTAATTGCCATTATTTAATTTGTTTTTTAAGTTCTTCTATTTCAGCTTTTAATTCTTTTATGCTTTCAATCAATAAAGGTACTAACTTTTCGTATTTCACTGCTTTGTATCCGTCAAACCTTGTGTCAACAAGCTCTGGCATAACTTTTTCTACTTCTTGTGCAACAACACCATAGTCTTTTCCTTTGTAGACATCTTGCTTGTCATTCCAATCAAATGTATATCCATTTAATTTATGGATTTTATCTATTGGATTTTGTATAACTTCAAGATTGTCTTTAAATCTTTTATCAGAAGAAGCATATGCCACGACATCTCCTGAAGTTCGTATATTTGGATTAGCATTGTATGCTGTAGTAATTTCAGCAAATCCTGCACCTACACTACCATCAACATATATTGCTTTACCTGTATTAGCCGATCGTATACTTAACCCATTACCAGTATGACTACCATTACCATGAATTATTCTAACCACATCTGAAGTTCCTGAACCATCACCTTGAACAGTTAATTTTTGACCTGGGTTTGTAATATTAATTCCTACGTTTCCTCCATTAAACCATGAATTACCTCCAGCATCTATACGAACGTTTTCTGTTGACCCACTAAATAATGAAAATAAACCTATGTCGTAATTACCACCAGTTCCTCTAGGTTGAATACGAGCTATTTTAAAATCATTTGATTGCAAAAATATGTCTGCACCATCCCCTTTAATATCTAGTTTAGCACTAGGCGAATCCGAACCGATTCCTACGTTTCCATTACCGCCAAAATGAAATAATACACCTGACTCAGCGTCGGCTCCGTATTGTGATTTTATTTGTATTGCAGCTATTCCATTAGAAGTTGTACCACTTTTTGTGTACCAATTAAATCTACTTTGAGCATAAGCTCCACTAGCTGGAGCACCTCTAAGAACTAACACTTTTTGAGGTGGGTATGTATCATGATCTCTAAAATCTTGGTAGCCAAAAAATCCAGTTCCGTAAACATCTATAGAATTAGTTCCTTCTGGCTCGTGAATCTTGCTTGTAACAAAATCATAACCAATACCCACCCTACTTTGTTTATTAGATGTAAGAGAGCCCTTGATAATCATCTTTGTATCATCGGCAAGTAATTGAGAACCATCATCTTGATGTTTAGCCATAAATACTAAATCCATTTTACCAGGCCCATTTACAGCTTCTACACCAATTGCAGCTCTACCTCTTCTGATAGCACTCGAACTTGTATATCCAGTAAAACTTATACCTTGATAATCACCAGCTACCATATCTGTTTGAGTACCTACAATTAAACCCGTATTTTGTATTTCTCCTTGTGAAGATTTACCACCTCTCAAATATGCACTGGGTGCTGTATCACTGTTTGATTTTACGTCTAATTTAAACTGAGGCGAAGTCGTTCCGATTCCGACTCTTGAATTATTAAATCGCATAAACTCTCCACTTGCATTTTCCCAAACAATAGGATTGTCATCTGCAGGTGTTTTAAAGGCTAGTTGTCCAGACCCATCCCTTCTTCTTTCAATATAATTTTTTTCTGATGTACCTTCATAAAAAGACAATCTTGCAGTTGTTCCTGATTGAACAGTTCCGTTGTTACTTACAATTATTCTTGTTGGGCTTCCTGCTTGGTCTTTTCTTACCATTAATTCTCCTGAAGGCGCAGTCGTTCCGATTCCGACGTTTCCTGATCCATCTATAACAAATTGAGCAGTAGTGTTTGCATCAACACCACCCATAGATTCGTTAGCTATAACATATTTTCCACCACCAAAATAACCATCACTATTATTAGTGGAAAACATTGACCAAATAGTACCTCCAGTATGTTGGTTGTCAGCTTCAAAACCACCTCTAAAACCATCAGCTGCTGTCATTGATGACCTAACTATTACCTCACCAGCGTTTGCAACTTGTAATTTAGTTCCAGGAGAATCCGTTCCGATTCCAACTTCTCCAGTGCTTCTTATAACCATATGTTGAGCCATATCTGCGCCTGAATTTGGTTGTGTGTAAAAAGCTAANNNANCTCCAAAACTACCATTTCCTGCGTTTTTTTTACCAAATATCCCACCTGTTACACGTAGACTAGCACTACCTGACCACCATTTTTGAGAAAAAACAATTCCATTACCAAGTTGAGCTGGGGATGCATTAGCGGAGGTGTGATTTTCTATTCTTATAGAATTATTTGTTCCAGTTAAATCAGCAGTAGTTGGACCTGATACAGTTAATTTACTACTAGGATTAGTCGTTCCGATTCCTAATCCAGTTGTAGTTAATTTCATTGAATTACTTGCAACACCAGACGCACCAGTTGGCGCAAATTGTATATAATCAGTTGATGCAAAAATTGTTGGTGCATTAGCAGAATACAAACCACCCCATTGCAAATTATTTCCATTTTGTATTATAACACCACCCTCAATATGTAATTTATCACCAGGCGTTATAGTTCCAATTCCTACATTTCCTGTACTAAGAAGAGTTACTCTATCTTGCGTTCCTAAATTTGAAGAACTAGCAATTTTAAATTTTTTACTATCATCATAATCAATACCTACAACATAACTTTGACCTGTCACATTAAATTTTATGTCAGAATCTGTTGTGCCAGTTGTAATGTTTACATCTCCTTCAAAAGTTGCACCACCAGTAAATTCTGTACTGCCTGTAACCTTTAATGTATCTGTTTCTGTTTCTCCTATTACATTTATTCCTGCTGCTCTTACTGATAATCTTGTTGTTCCACCAGTGGTAAAACCTAGTGTGTTAGTTCCACTATGAAACATTCCAGTATCTGGATCGCCAAAAAATGTATATGTAGGATCTGATTGTGTTCCTGGAGTTGGGCCAATAGCTCCACTGACCGATAATATAACCGCATTATTAGGCGACATTTTTATACCTACTAAACCATTAGCATCCATTATTACTTGTGAAGTTGCATTTGTTTGTAATTGTATTCCTCCAGCTTGTGAGTTAAGTTTTAAACCACCACTAGCACCAGAGTCTGTAGATATTATTCCTGAATCTGCCCATCCTGTAACTCCAGTATAGCCAGCGCTTGTAGCAATAAGGTCAAGTTGTGCCGATTCTCCTACTACCTGCACGCGCGCGTTCGCGGAAACTCCAGTATTTAAATTTGTTACTGCTAAGTATGTTATGCCATTTTTAGGTAAAGTAACATCTATATCTCCAGCTATATTCTCACTACTTAGAAACTTAATTGCCATATTTTATATTTATTCAAAGATAGTTAATTCTAAGAAGACATTTTTTTGATTTGTTCTTCGAGTTTATTTATTTGTTTTTGCTGTTCTTTTATAGCTTCAACCAGTATAGGTATTACACCTTGATGTCTCATGGATAATTTGCCATCTTCATTTTCTCTTACAAGTTCTGGTATAACTTCTTGAACATCTTGAGCTATAAACCCTATATCTTCTTTTATATCTAATATACTATCTGATTCTTTCCAATCAAACGTTACACCTTGTAGTTTTTCTACTTTATCTAAAGCTGACTCGATAGGTTTTATATTTTCTTTTAATCTTTTATCTGAAGGAGAACCGTAAGCTACAAGATCACCAGTAACTGTTACAGATCCAGCATTTGTACATGCAAGTATTTTTGCAGCTTTATTTGCTGAATAAAAATTTATAGCATAAGCTGTGTTATTTGTCCAAAGCTGAACATCTCCATTTGCTGAATATATTGCTCCATTTCCATCAGCATACACTCTAGCTCTACCAGCAGAACCACTACTTGCTATTTCTAAACTATAACCAGGTGATGTATAACCGATTCCTATGTTTCCATTACTTAGAATAGTTGCAGCAATAGAGTTATTAACTTGAAACTGCATTGAGTTATTACTATTGTCATATTTAATCTGCCCTATACCATCATCACCACTGTCTCCAAAAAGTAAATTAGCATTACCTGTTGTGGAACTTGCTTTGATGTTTACTCTATCTAATACTGTTAATGTCCTGGTTGGATTAGTTAATCCAATTCCTAATTTTCCACCAGTACCATTTGCAATCCAATTGTTTTGATTACTAAGTCCTGATATTCTACAATGCTCAGTGGTACCACTAAAAAATCTACTAAAATTAGATCTATAATTTATATCATCGCCAGCTACTACTTCTAAATCATTAGTTGATATTGCACCTATATATTGATCAGTGTTGTAAAATTGAATTCTTCTAGTGTCTGCTACTAAAATATTTCCGTCTGATTTAATACGCATTCTTTCATTACCAAAAGTGCTAAAAGCTATTGTGTTTGATGCTGGATGAAATAACCCTGTATCATCATCTCCCTCAAATATATATGATGGCGCACCTGCGTTACCTCCTATACCATTAATTTGACCTGCAAAAGTTGCTAAACCATCTCCTCTTACTGAAAAAACATCACCACTTGCACCATAACCACCATCGTATAAATCTGTTACTATAAATTTACCACCACCCGTGCCAAAAGTGATACCATATTTACCAACAGTACCTGCATTATCATTAACTTCAATTGCAGCTATACCTCCTTGATTACCTGACCAAGAGCCATTATAACCCATTTCAATAAAATTAAAATCACCACCTCCTGCTGTGTTAGCTTTATCAAAAGTTATTTTATTATTATTATTTAAATTAACTTGTCCTGCAAAAGTTGCTTCTTTAGATATTGATATTGTATCTGTTCCAAACTCTATAAAATTATCATCATCTCCAGTGTGAATAATTTTTGTATCTATATAAGCAATTCTTATAAACCCATCATCTACATATAAATCTTCCCATCTTACAGAAGCACTTCCTATATTTTGAGCATTTTCTGCTGCTGGTAAAATATCCCCTGCAAAAGTGGAATCATTAGTTGCAAAAGTTATAGGGCCATCACCTATAGCTGAAGCACCAGTAAATTTAGTAACTTTATTTGCTGTTCCACTACCTGTAATTGTCCCTGTAGTAGGAGATGACCATGTAGGGTTAGAATTACCACCAGATGTTAATACTTGACCAGATGATCCATAGTTAGTTCCAGTTGAGCCTACAGATATAGCTCCAGTGTCTGTAATTCTTAATCTTTCTACACCTGTTGTAGAACCAGAAGGAGCAGTTTCAAATCTAACATATCCCCCATCTGTATTAGTAGCAGTTTGTTCTAAATGAATAGATGATAAATAACCTCTATTACTAAAGCCTGTAAGTCTTCCCCCAGCGGTTGCTACATCTAATAGTTGTATACTTTGAATTTGTCCATTTTCATCGAACGCAACTTTACCTGGAGTAGTACCTATAGTAACACCATCTAGTGATCCACTTAGTGATTCACATTTAAACTCCCAAGTTTCGTTTCCTACTTGTGTAATTTCTAGAAAAGTTCCATTATCGGCTAAACTAGGAATATTAATAACATTATTGGTTTTATTTAAAGTGACGGTAGAGTTTATGGTTAAAGCACCATTTATGTCTCCGCTACTTAAGAATCTAATCGCCATGTGAGTAAAGTTAATGTTTTACACAGCGGTTACCAAAATCCTAGCTTCAGCAGAAGTTAAAGTTGTTGTAGTAGTTATAGTTACTTGTGTTGTACTGTTTCTAACTGTATCTGCATAAATTGTTTCGCCAGTAGACTTTAATACTAACTGTACAATCACATCTAGTGTTCCTAAGTTATGAGTTACAATAATAGGGTTAGTTGAGCCATCTCCAATGTCAACTGCATAATTTAAATTTGTACCTACACATGTTTGCACTTCAGTACAGAAGTCTGTTACTTGTGATGCGGTAATTGCTATATCAACATCAGCCGCGCCAGTAATTATACCTTTTCCATCTACAGTAAATGTGCCAACTGTATTTGCATCACCATATGTTGCGGCAGTTAAGCCACTTTGAGTTTTTATTGATACTGCTCCAGCAGCGGTAACAGTAGTTCCTCCAGCTGTAGGAAAACTAGCAATACCTGGTGTCGTTGCAGTTGCTATACCTATATTATTTTGAACAGTAATCCAGTCGGTTAATGCTCCAGCACCAGCTGCAGTTGCAGTTTGACATATTAATGTGTCACCAACTGCTACAGTTTCAGTATAAAAAGTACCATCTACAGTTACAACATAAGTATCACCGACTGCACATGCAATCTGTGTACCTCTACTGTCTAAAAAGTCTGTTGTTCCTGCAACCTTACCTGTACTACCATCAAATCCTCCTTTAAATTCTAAAAGTCCAGTTACAGCGGCATCAACATATGCTTTTGTCGCTGCGTCTTGTGCATCTGTAGGGTTAGTTACATTTATAAGTTTATTTGTATTAATATCTAAGTTAGCAGCGGGTGAACCTAGTAAGTTAATAGGAATTTCACTACTTGCTTTTCTTTTTTGATCTGTACCATCTAAAACTATAAATTCATCAGCGCCAACCCAAGTTTGAGTCATGTCTGGCAAGTCATCTAGTTTTAAATTGTATGTAACAGTGTCAGTAGCTGATACTACAGATGTTAATCCTGTATTATGTGCAAATGTTATTGTATTTCCATTTACGACAGTTTGTGTGCCGGCAGCAGGTGTTACAGTATCAGAAATAGTAAAACTCGTTATTGGAGTAGAGCCTGCACTTGCTGCTATAATTTGTCCTTTTTTATTGAACTGAATACTTACTGGATGTGCAACAGTAGCTGCTGTTATCTGATCATCCATTGTAATTTCAACCTTTCTAGTTGCTCCTACTGTTGTGGTTATAAATCCACTTTCACCATTTATAGTGGCAATTTCTCCGTTGTTTATTGTTTGATTGGTTCCAGAATCTGCTGATAAAATCCAAGTCACCATACCAGAAGATATAGCAACCCATGTATTACTACCAGTGTGATAGTAAAGTTCGTTTGTGTCAGTTCTGTAAATAAGTTGTCCTTCACCCGCTAACCCAGTTGGGTTAGATGATTGATTATCGACAATAAAGCTTTTAAGCTCGTTATTATCAAGATTAATATTAGATAAATATTTTATTGCCATAATTTTTTATTTTAATTAAATGTTACAACCCCAGTAAAACCTGGGTTTGCAGGTTGTGCAAATGTTAATGTTACTTGATTGTTGTCAACAAAATCAACATCACAAAAAATTTCTTCTCCAGGACTTGCAATTGATCCTGTTAAAACTGTTACTGATGGAATCTTGTTCAAACCATGAACAACAGTGTATTGATTTGAGCCAGTTAATGCAAATGTAAAGTTTGCATCAGATGTCCCTGGTATACTTAGCAAAGATATAAAATAATCTTTGTTTGCTGTTAAGCCATTTTGACTGTTCTTATGAGTAACAGCTATGTCGTAAAAGTTACCACTTGCATCTACTGTAGCGGTATTCCAAGTAAAAATAGCCCATTTAGATATGTCATCACATTGTGTGACTAATACATCTGCACCCAATAATCCAGTTTCATAATACCCAGAAATATCAGTTGTAGGCTCTACTAAGGCAAATTTGCTAATTTTAAATCCTGTTATTCCAGAAAAAGATACATTATCATTTCCTTGTGGATTAAATGATAAACTTCCAGCTTCAACAGGCACTGTATTAGTATATACAAATCTTATGGCTTGTGACTGAACAGCCTCCCTATTCATAAACTTTGCTACAGACTCTATGGTAAAGTTTTTAGTAGCAAAACTACTATTGGCGTCTGATCCAACCCGATAGTCGGAACCGACTAGCTTGGTGTCTAATGGGTAAGTACTAATTCTTGCCATATTATTTAGTTTTTATTTTTTGTCCTTTTTCATAACTACGCCCACCAAAATATGCAGCAACTGTAGTCATTAAAAGCAATTTTAAAAGTTCCTTCCATTCATTATCAACTGTAAAGTTAATAAATCCTGCATCAACAAATATAAGCAAAACTGTAGACACAATTAAAAAGATTAAAACGAGAGGTCTAACGCTTCTTGTTAACTTATTGCCATGTTGTAAATCAACCTTCCATCTTTCTGTTACATTTTCTTGTTGTTTAGCTTCAGCATTAATAAATATTTCCGTCATTTCTTTTTCAAAAGCTGCTTTTTCTTCTTTTGTATGTACAAACTTATCTACAACACTTCCAAGTTTTTGAGCTACTCCCACAGCGGCTCCACCAAATATCTTTGCTAATATATCTTTCATTTTTGAAATATTAAAGGAATTAAGGTTACAGAAGATATTGCTATTAATATTAAAACATGTAATAAAAACTGCAACATCCTATTTCTGTTCATTTTATAAATCATTACATATATATTTATATTCTTCTCTTGCATTAAAACTAGGACAAGGTTTGTCAGAAAAGTCTCTATGTCCAAATATTTCCGCTTTAGGATGAAATTTTTTTAATAAACTTAAAAGTTCTACTAAAGAATCTTTTTGTTTATCAGTTCTAGTATCCACCCACTCTTCCATAGTGTCGTTCATGCCACCAATATAACATAGGCCAATGCTCGATTTATTTTGTCCTCTACAATGAGCACCTTGAACATCTACCATTCTCCCATATTCAAAAGAACCATCTAAATGTATTATAAAATGATAGCCTATGTCAGAAAATCCTCTTTTTCTGTGCCAAGATGTAATAGTTTCTGCACTAAAATGTTTTCCTTCAGGAGTTGCAGAACAATGAACTATTATCTTATCTATGTGCCTCATTATCTTTTATAAACTTTTTTTTCTAGTTGATCAATTCTTTTATCATGATTTTGTTCAAGTTTTTCAATATAATCTTCTAAAAAAATTATTTTTTGTTCTAATATTTCGTGCGATTTAGCAGGCGGAAGTTGTTTTGCAATTTCTATTTCTTTTTTATTTAAATCAATTTGTTTTGTTAATGTAGAATAAGTCATTGTTATGCTTATAATTCCACCAACTACCAATATTAATGTTTTTAAATCTAAACTTAAATCTGGCTTACCATCTCCATCTATATCTAGCCCTACTTCTTTTTTCATTTTTTATTTCTTATTATGTAATCTTTAATATACTTTATGTCTTCTTTAATATCCGATATATCATCTCGCATATTTTTAAAATCATTTTTTATTAACTCATCTTTATAAGACAATTCAACTTTTGTAATTTCTGGCAAAGGAAGTTCTTTAGCTAATGCTATTTCAGATTGAAGTGAAAAAAATACAGCTAGTAAAGAACTAATTCCAAGAGTTCCCGCAATTAGCTCTTTAATACTTAAACTAAACTTGCTTTGTGGATTTAATTTTCCCATTGTATTTATTTTTTTACATAAACGTAATTAAACGTGATTTTATTATTTAACAAACTATTTGTTTGTACAAAATTTACTTTTCCTACCATATCGCTATAAGTTTATCTGCTGTAGTTCCAGTAGCCATTACTTGTACACATTGCAATGGTAAGTATGAACCTACTTGACAGTTGTGAAAAGTAATTATATCGCCAGCGACTGTTCTTACTGTTACATTATAAAATTGTGTAGCTATCGTTGTTGCTGCTGTAGCATCACCGACATATATTAAACAACCTTCATTGTTTGAAGACGTTGCAACTCCTCCATTTACACCACCATATGCAGGATAACTTGATCCACCTTCTGACTGAGAATAAATTCTAAAGTTGTCATCGTATGTAGAGTTTGTACCAAATATATTAGCACTTAAAGTTAATTCATCTATACCCACGACTGCTGAAACTGTAGCAATCCCTGGATTATCAGTATTTAAAACTATATCTCCAGGCTTAACTCCTTTAGCTACAAAATCTATTTCATCATCTACTAGTGCATTTTGTCTTACTATTAAGTAGTTTTCGGGTGTTGCTTGAAAAATATTACTACCAAAAGCTAGTTGTGTAGCAGAATCTACAGCTGTTACTGCGGCATTTGCTGGAGTTGTGGTGTTGTAAACAACATCACCTACAACCACTGGGAGTGGTGGAGTTGTTGCTGTCCATGTTGCACCAGTGTCAACCAGTTTATTTGTTACAACAGAAGTATTTATTCCATTGTCAACTTGATTGCCCACACCTGTAGCTGCTATAAAATTTGGATTTGGTATTGGAATTGTGTCACTTGGCACTACTATAAGTGCTTGTCCCGTGTTAACGGTAATTTTAGGATACGCCATTTTATTTAATTTAGAGGGTTAAAAATCTCTTACTTATCGTATGGAAAAATACGGTTCAAGGTATCTCTACGCTTGTTGCAACCGCAATCGCCATTAGTCACTTTTTCGACTACATTTTTAATACCAGTAGCCTTGGTAAATTTTTCTATACTATCGCCTAGTCCTCTTGATTTCATAATTATTTTTTACAAACACACTGTGCGACTGGACATTCTTTAACATTAATTATTAGTTTTGATACTAACCAGTTCCATTTACATAAAAGTTTTTTCCAAACTTTCTGAATCCAATGTCCTATCTTAACTAATAACTTGCCCATTTATTTTTTCTTTTTAAGCTCTTTTGCTATTGCAACCTGTCTTGCAGCCATTCTATCTTTAATTTCCTGTGATCTATCATGCCACTCTACAAAACCTGCTGAAGGAGGATCTTGTTTAGTAATTTTTTTATTAACTAATTTAATTTTTTTCTTAGCCATTATTTTTTATTTATTTTACGAATTGTTTTCGCAAAATTATATTTTTTACTTCCTACTGGACAACTGTTGCTACCAAATTTTTTTCCTGTGCAATCACCAAGAGTACCTCTTCGTTTTGCTCCTTGGAAAACATTTTGTATAAAGCCCTTTGCCATTATTTTAAATGACCATGTGTTTTCCAGCTAGATGAATGTCTGTATGACATTCCAGAGTCTCCCCCATAAGAATGTCCATATTCTTTTTTAGACATAGCTTTTGATTCATCTCTACGATCTTTATAAGATTGAGATTTTTTCCCATGCTTTGCACCTAAAGACTCATCTAATCTTGAATTATATCCTTGTTTTTTCATAATATAAAGTTTATATACAAATATAATAATATTTTTTTTAACATCTCCAGCGTCTACGAGCTGCACAAATTCTTTTGTCTGGTGTTTTAGAACAACTGATGTTATGCATTTTCATTTGACCTAAAGACCTAGAACAATATGATGATCTTCTTTTTGATCTCATCTTGCTAGGTTTCTTTTCAGTTACAGCTGATTGAAGGTTTGAACCAGGATTTGCTCTTTTATATGCAGCAATTCCTTTAGGAGTCATGCCTGCACCAGAAGATGTGGACCTATAGTTTCCACCTTTACCTGTGGTTTTAGCAATAGGCATTATTTTTTTATTGTTTTGACTTTACCGTTATGAGTACGTGCATACTTATGGGTTTTAGTTTCTCTAATTAAAGTTCCACTATATGTTTTACCACCCCATTTCCAACTTACTTTTTTTGCCATGATTTATTTATATTTAAATTTAACTATGTTTTTCCCAAGGTAAGTCTCTGTCCTTAGTGTTAATTTCTGATACTGGTATAACTTGTATAGGTGAAACATTACTCGTTCTATAATAATAATTGTTATGATCGTATCGCAATCTGCCTTCGTTCATTTGATTCAAGTGAACTTGTTCATGTGCAACTGCACGTTTTTTATTCTTGTCTGAAATATCTTTGTTTATTTCAATAATTCCATTAGGATTTATTTGACCATAAACATCTTTAGGTAATTTTTTTTCAGTAACAAGTCTATCACCATTACTAAAATCTTTATTATACCCAAACATTTCGTAGGTATTTTTTAATTTAAAAGACATTTATTTTTTCTTTTTTAAAGATTTTAACATACGATCAATCTTTAGTGCTTGTCCTTTATGCATAGCAGAAGCTTTTTTAAGTTCACTAGATATTTTTTGTAATTTCTTAGTGTCCATTATTTCTTTTTCTTACCCATCATCATAGGCTTTTTCTTACCCATCATCTTAGGTTTTTTCTTCATTGCCATTTTAGGTTTGCTTTTCATAACAACCTCTTTGAACTTAGGATTATTATCTAGCTTACCAGACTTTGCCGCCGATTTTAATTTTGCATTAAACTTTGGCTTTTTCATGTACGCCATCTTTGGCTTTTGCACTGCATTTAACATAGGTTTTTTGTTCATCATAATTTTAAAATTAATTTTTATCTACCCTGTCCACGGTAAGACTTTTTGTAGCCATTTTGACTACGCGAAGCATTCTTACTATGAACTCCAGGTCTTTTCTTTTTACTTTTCGACAAATAAGATACGAAATTATTTAAAGCCATTATTAAATAATAACTCTCTTACTTTCTTTTTTTACACTTGGCGATTTTACTGCAACTTTTTTAGGAGCTGCTTTTTTTAATGCTTTTTTCTTAGCCATAATTTTTATTATTAAAATAATTATATTTACAAATATACTAACTTTAATTTAATGAAATCTAAAGGCGTTTATCAGCGTAAAGCTACATCTAGAATTACACCTTCACATAATTACTTAAAATATTGGAGAGTAATTAGATACTGGGTAAAGGCTAAATACAAATTATCTACACCTGATCTTGAAATGTTATTGTTTTTGTACAGTGAGGATATATTTAACAAAGATCAATTTAAAAAATATGAAGAGGTTATGAGTTGGGAGTATCCTAGATTCGCTAGACTTCTTCGTGACGACTGGATTCATGTGTGGAGAAAGCGGCAGGGCAATAAGGCTACACTTTATGAGTTAACTTACAAGGCTAAACGCATTATAACTATGATTTATAAAAAATTAAATGGTGAGGAGATTGCGGAGACTGCACACTCTAACCCTTTATTCAGAAATGATGCTAGTTACATGGATAAGGTCTACCGTAACACGATTATTGAGATGAATGATTTTATAAAACAACAACGACATCTCTCTCAAGAATTATAGTATACTGCTTGTCGTTTATTATCATAGTATATCCAGACATTTTGTCGTAGTATATCATGTCTCCTTCCTCTATATCACTCACATTAGTTCCAGGTTTCACCACCTTACCTTTTTTGTACCTAAAATCTTTTATATCGTTTGCCGATAGTAGCAGTCCAGAGTCAGTCTTTATCTCTTCTTCTATAGTGTCGATGATAATGTATTTATTTATAGGGATCATGCTCGTTTATGTGTTATTATTGCATTAGTAGATAGTATTGTTGTGGCTACAGACACTGCATTAACCAGTGCATTCTTAGTTACTTTGAGTGGATCGATTATACCTAACACATACATGTCATCAACCACCTCGTTCTTTACATCGTACCCTATATTACCACCCATAAGTTGGAATTTACTAATTATCTCATTTACATCTTGGCCGGCATTAATAATAATTTGCTTTAATGGAACTTGTATTGCTTCGGCCAGTATCTCACCAGCTACTTGTATGTTCGGCTCGTTCTGATATGGTGTGTATGACTGCATTTGTTCTTTTAAAAACCTAGCACAATGGTACAGTGCCAGTCCTCCTCCTGGAATGATGCCTTCTTGCAAGGCGCTGCGCACCGCGCACACCGAGTCATCGACTCGGTCAAATTTTTCTTTTTGCTCAACGTCACTATTAGCTCCGACATAAATACAACCAATGGCACCAGCTAGACTTGCCACTCTCTCATTTATAAAATCTTTATCGCTTTTAATTGTCATGTTCTGTTGTTGTTCCTTTAGCTCTTCTATTCTGTTGAGTGTTGCCTCGCTTATATCTGCATCCTTAATTAACACACTGGAGTCTTTACTCACAATTATTTTGTCGACATGCCCAAGGTCAGTCATGTTTATTAGACTTAAGTCGTCGCCAGTTTGTTCGGAGAATATTTTCGCACCAACCGCGAACGCTATGTCTTGCATCAGCTCGTGACTTTTGTAGCCAAACTGTGGTGGCAGTATTGTACATACTTTTAAATTATTACGAACTACATTGGCTGCAAGTGTATTGACCACATTATCCGCACATGGTGCGATAATTAATAGTTTTTTATTTTGTTGTATGATTGGTTTAAGCACGTTCTCTATTTGCAGTATGTTGTCGATTGTTATATCACACACTAAGACTAAGACATCTTCAAGCACACACTCATCTTTACGGTGATTATTTAAGAACATAGGCGAGGAGTATCCTCGATCTACTTTTATACCATTAGTCACTTCTGCATAGGTCTCGTGGTTCTGTGATTTCTCTACAGTAACTATACCATTAGCACCAACTTTTTTATAAGCATCAGATATTATATGGCCTATCTCTTTGTCATTGTTCGCAGATATTGTAGCAACATCAAGAAGGGTTTCAGGAGTAATCTTCTTAGAATCTTTTTCAAGTATACTAATTATTTTATTACAATGCTTGTTGATTGCTTTAATAACCTCGGTGATGTTATGGTTTTCTTTTAATAGTTTTTGTCCCTCATTGACAATCGCTTCGGTTAGTACTATTGCAGTAGTTGTCCCATCGCCCGCGGAGTTAGCAGTTCTAGTTGCTGCATCCTTCATCATTTGTATGGCTAGGTTTTCTATTGGGTTGTCTAAAAATATTGATTTGGCTACAGTCACACCATCCTTAGTCACTGTAATTCCACCAACATGATCGGGAGATTCTATAAGTACTGTCTGACCGCGTGGGCCTAGCGTACTTTTTACAGCTTTAGATATTGCAGTAATTCCTTGGATTAATTGTTTACGACCTAGTTCATCAAACGTTAGGTCTTTGGGTATATAGCCTTGTGCACTCATTGAATTAAATTTAATTAGATTACAAAACAAAGATAGTATAATTTGTGAAAAAGCAAAATGTCAAATGACAATGTTTTTAGCTTCTATATACTCTATATATATTTTACTATACTTTACTTTTTTTTTATTTTTATAATAGTAATTTTATCGACATTATCGACATTAATAATAATTATAATAATAAAAGTACTAAGAATCAGTTAGTTAGGTTGTGTCGATTTTAAATTTATGTTGTCACAGTTGTGTCAGTTATCATACACTTATATAAAAAAAAGAGATTTATTTCTAAACCCCTTAATTCAAAACAAAAGAAACAGAAATATTTTTTAAAAATATAATTCGTTAAAGTTCTTTTTATTTTCAGCTAACTGTATCGCTTCAGCAACTTGATTTATCTTACGATCGTTAGTTACTGATCGTTTAATAGATACTGCTTTTTGAATTCCAGTCATACTGTTTGGTCGTTCATTTATAAGTCTTCCGTTCTTAACATACAACCCATCAATGTAATCAGATTTATTCATAGCTATAAATTTATTTAGTAAAGATACTGAAAATTTTTTTTAGTTATTAGATATATAGAGGTTGAGGGTTATTAGTGCTTATACATACACCCCGCCCCTACAGAAAATGATTATTTTTTTTTGTTTAAAAAACCATTTCAACTTTTTTTTCCAGATTTTTTCAGAATTTACCCTCCCCTATAAGACATAGGTAGGTAGTAGGTTAGTATACCTCTACATATCCCTTGTTAATTAGGTGTATACATGACTCCTCCTCCACTATCTGTAACCTTCCCTCTTCAATTGGTTAAACAAAAGAGAAGAGACAGAGAGCCTTCCCTTAACCCCCTCACCGACTGAATTACAACTAAACAAAACACAAACAAAAATCAACTATCATTTCACACTTGATTATGATTTGTGAATTGAATATTAAATAGAAATTATTTGCAAAAAGTATGAAAGAAAATTAATTCTCCTCTGTTAAAAGTATTATGAAAGTATTAGGGATCTAATAGTAGAATATTAGATAATTTTTGTATATTTGTAGCCTAACTTAATTAAATTAAATAAATAACTATGGAAGAATTAACTATTATTATCGAGAATGTGCATTCAATGAGTGAAGCACTTGACATTAACATTAACCCTATTAACCTATAACTATGACACAAGAATTCAAAGACAAACAAAATGCTAAATTTAATCTACTCCTAAAAAGATTTGATGAGTGGATGGAAGATGGCAATGTCATCACAATTTATGAATGTGGTGCTAAATATTATGCTACTCAAGATGCATTGTATAAAAACAGAATAGAATCTAAAGCAAAACTATTAGACTATTTTGTAACTGAATTTAACCCTTTAAACCTATAACTATGAAAGATTACCCATATGCAGACAACTTAGTAGTAGATTGCTACTTCTTGGAAGGATACTTTCCAAGATATTACAAAGAACATCTATTCAAGGATGTACCAGAATTATCAGAAGAGGTAATTCAACTTGGTAGAGGTAACAAGTTTTATGAGTCATCAGAAGACAAAGAATACTTGGAACAAAAATCTTATGATTTAAATCTTCTTAGTCCAAAATTATATGTAAGATATGATAGTGGTAAGGAGGAAGAAATTGAATTAAGAATGACTCCAAAGGTAGCTAAAGCAAAGCTACAACAAGCAAGAGATTTACTGGAAGAGTTAGTAGATTTAGGTGAGAGTTATCTTCACTTTCAGTCTGCTATATATACTCACAAACACTTAAAAAAATCACTAAAATCATTAACTAATATATCTTAACTATGAAAATCAAACAACAAATCTTTGTCAACCTATTTAATAAATTCGATGACAAACCTTTTGCTCTAAAGGACATTAGAGAACAAATATGGATTGCTCAAGGAAAGAATCCAAAGAAGTTCATCAGTAAGCAAGGATACTACAATGCAAATATTGGAGAATGGGTAACTGACAAACTACTTCTTAAAGAAGCTAAGAACACCTATAAGTTAGGACTTTATGGAATGCAATATTCAAAAAACCCAAATCAATTCAATGCAATGCTTAGAGAGGTAAAAAAGAATGCTAAAGATTATACAGACAACCTACCTCACAATAAGTATAGAGTAAACTTTACTCATTTAATAGGCAGAAAGATTATTAATGTCAGACATCTAAATCCAGAAGAGTGTGATAATTTTAAATGGCATAGTTCTCCCTTAGCATTGTTTCTGGATGATAGTACTTGCTTAATTCCTCAGTCTGATGATGAGGGTAATAATGGTGGTGCAATGGCTCACATAGACTTAAATGATTGGAGAGAAGACTACATCCAAGAAGATGTCTTACATGTTGTAGATGTTCATCAATCAGATGAAGAGTTAAGAAAGGAGAAAGAGTATTACATGAATAGGGGAATGACTAGTGGTACTATAGATTAGTTTGGAACAAGGAGAGGTTCGATTCCTCTCCTAATCTCAATGCAATAATGCAGATAATTAAATTTAATAAA
>NZQM01000232.1 GCA_002695905.1 Parvibaculum sp. | reverse complement strand
CCTCCAGTTCTTCCTGCAAAATCATAAAATGCAATACCAAATTGATAAGAAGAGGCTGAGGAATACCCTCTAACTCCTCCATCAGTTCTTTCTATTTGAGTTATAGAAGTTGTGCTTCCTACTATATTATCTTGTACTAAATTTAGTGATAGGTGTGACGGTAAAAGTTTAGCAGGGTTTATTCTTCCGCTACTAATATTACCAAGAAATAATCTATTTCGTGCTATTGTTAGTGCTTCTGCATGATGTGGTACTGTATCAAATAATTTTACAGAGTCACTATCATTTACTGCGTTACCTAATATGTCATTATAATAATTAAAATTTAAAGCGTTACCTGAGTTATGTTGTGTTATCGCAGCAGAATCATTTATATAATCATATTCTTTAATTATAAAATAACTTGTATCGGAATCATACTTGACAGCAACCTGTATTTTTTTTACATCATCTGAAATTTTTTCTGCACTAGGTATTAGTATGTTTATTTTTTTCGACTCCCTATGATGAATACTAGCCATGTCTTGATGTGGATAATAATCTGAAGTAGG
Organism: Parvibaculum sp.; assembly: GCA_002695905.1. Lineage (GTDB taxonomy): Bacteria > Pseudomonadota > Alphaproteobacteria > Parvibaculales > Parvibaculaceae > Mf105b01. Next base: position 10,066 of record NZQM01000232.1, on the reverse strand, counting down.
AGAGAACACACTAGTTTCACCGTCTTTATATATATACCTGTAAGCAAACGTATGTGCTTGTGGTTTTATAAAAGATGTGTCTCTAGTTGAGTCTGTTGTAACCGCAAACTCAATAGGTTTGAAAGGCGGTTTTTTAATAACAGTTATTGCTTCTTTTTTTATAGGAAGAGCATATGCAGTTTCTGTAGAAATGTATGTAGGATGGTGTACAAGTATACCCCTATCTACATTTATTTTACTAGGCTCCTTATTATCTGGCCCAGTCCAATATAACAAACCGTCTATAAATGCTATTCCGGTTATTGCTTTATTTAAAGAAAATCCTAAATCATAGGCTCCTCCAAAATCTGCATTAGACAATACAGTATATATTTCTAAAAAGATAGAATTGTAACAAAATATTTTATGATCTCCATCTGGGTTTGTAGTAAAATAAAAGATATTGTTTGAGGTAGGATCTTCATACACACCTATAACCTTAGACCCAGAAGGGATAAGGCTATCGTTAGTTATAAGCCTGTTTCCTATAATATTAGACACAGACCCAGCCTTACCTTCTTTTGAGGTTATGACTCTAGCGTTTAATGCGTCTAAGTTATCTTCTTTTGTATGAGAGAAGAATGAATCATCTGCATTAAGCCCAGAAATAAATGTCTTTTTTGCATTGTTCATATTTATGATTTAATTGCAGCGAAGGTATGAGACCTTAACGACCTCAACACATCGTTTATTGACAATTGATATTCTCTACTTCTATATCTTTTAAAAGAATGTATCCACTCTTCTTTTGCTAACTGTTTTTGATTCATTGGAGTAATTTGACTATGCTCCATATATCTCCAAAGTATATATCTTTCTACTGCTTCTGCCGCATAGGCTGGTAGGGTAGTTCTACTATTGGCTTCTAGTCCAATCCCTGTTGTTATGTAGTCAATAACTATTGTTTTGGTTTTAACACTTGGATCAACCATTATAACACTTCGTTCTGGTATAACCATAAACGCTCCATTATAACTTGCTCTATGTCCATAATGTTTTCCAATATGCTCTCCTTTATCATTTCCATGTGAGGAATAATAATAAGAATCTGCATACATCTGATCAGTATCTATCTCTACTGGTGCATATGCTATTTGGTTACCATCTGCATCTAACCTCATCATTCTATTAAAAGAATCTTTTTCAAATAATGGTATTACATGCTGTCCATTTTCATATCCTACTTTTATAAAATCTACATAATCACTAGGTAAAATAATTTCATTAGCATCATTTACTGTTGCTCTTGTTGACTTCACTCTAATTGGTGAGTCATAATTAATTTCTTTAAGCCCTTTTAAACCGTAGTGAAGAAACTCCATATAGTAATGAAGAGGCTTACCACAAGTAAGTAGTGCTGATCTGACTATCTCATCTATAAAATATACTTTCATACTTGGTTATTTGAATCTGAAACTTTATCTACTACTTTCGGTACAACTCCTAAAAATTGTAACACATCTTTTATAACACTATCTTCCATGTCTGCCGGTATCTGTACAATATCGTAATCGTCTAATGTTGTTGCGTCTATTGTAAGTAACCTCACTTTTAAAGCAGATACACTATAAGGAGATTGAGTTATGTTTTTTGTAAAAATTAAATATTGTCCATCTACATAATATCCTACTTGATCATCCAAATATTGTAAAACATCTTGTGATGATAATAATGTGTATTGTCCACTTTGTAAAGGAATGTATTGTTGATCAGCATCACCTGAAGGAGCCACACTCCACACACCCATATCTCTTGGTAATGAAATAGGGATAACAGGTAATTTTACTTTAGACTTTGTTGTTTCGTACACACTTATGCTTCCTACATTATATGTACTTATCATTGAGTGAGGAGGGAAATAGTCTCCATCTTTTCTGTTCACCCCCAAATACTCAGACTTTAGTAATTTATTAATAGATTGACTAACTAAACTTTTTATTTCTTTTTTAGTTATTTCACTATCATCTGAAGGATTACCTCCACTATAGACTCTATATATCTGTTCTGTTATTTTACCTATAGTTGTCATGATCCTTGTTGTGTTTTAAGTTCTGAATATTGCTGTACACCTTGATCTTCAAGATGAACACCTAACACTGTTAAAGCCCTTGATATAATATCATTAATACAATCAGCAGGCCAATTTAAATCTGTACTGGCTGCTAAAGTTGTTGATGCTCCTGCTGCAACAGCCGCACCGTTCTGTCCTGTTAGTGCATTTACTGCTGTATGATCTAATGTAGCAGAAGTACTTGGGTTATGTATAACTTTTCTGCCATCAACTATAAAACTAAAAAAAGGTTTTACAGGTCTTTCTAAATACATCATATACCCTGATATTTCAACTTCAGGAAATAATTGTATTTTATTACCGCCATCTCCTAATATTGCTATAGGAGAAGAGTTAGTAGGTTCTGCTAATTGAGATATTAATCTCTCTGCAAGTTGGTCTTCATTAATAACCTTTACAGGATTATTTATTGTTTTATTACCAGTACTAACAGTTTCACTAATAATACCAGCAGAACTTGAAAAAGCAGATGATGTAACTGATTTAGTAGTTGTTGCATACATCCCTAGTATATGCAAATAGTCAGGAGCAACATTTAAATTATTAAATTCACTTGCTGCATTTAGATTTATAATCCCAGAACTTGTAGATGTATACTGCTGTCTTCTTTTAAAATATCTTAAATCATCTGATATTTTTTGAGTAAGACCGTAGGCAATAGGAGGGATCGGCCTCCCAGGCTGATAACCTTTTGGATTACCTACCAGTTCTACAAACTTTGACATTTGCGCTCTATCTAAGGCTTTGTCTATATCTGAAGGTGAAACATATCCAGATATTTCCTTATTTAGGACGAATGTTATAAAATCATGAATCTGCTTGATTGTCATCTTCTACCTCTTTTGTTGGGGTAGCAGGCTCACTAATTTTTCCGGTTGCAATATCTATGTTAACATCACCATACTCTTTTCTCAATTCTTCAGCATACTCATTGTATTCTGTATTTTTTTCATTCCATTGAGTCATGAGTGATTCTTCACGCTTATTCATATTGTGTTGTGCAATATGGACATCACCTATTAAACTTCTTAGTTGACCTAATTCCCCATTAATTTGTTGAACTTTCTCTAGTTCTTCTTTTTTAATTTTTGTTGACATTTGTTTTAATTTATAAATTGTACATTGGTTTATTATAGCAAATAAAAGAACATATATGATATATGTTGTTAGTATTTGTTATTCGGTATTTAGTCTCCTCCTTCTTCAGATATACTTGTTGGCACTGGGTCGTCTTGTGCTTCTCCTGCTTCAACAATAGTTTCTGGAAGCCAGTCTTCAAAATATGTTTCTTCTTCTGGTGGAGTTATCATTTTATCTAAGTAAATTTCTATGTGTTGTTTATAACCATCGTTAGATGGATCATTTTCAATCCAAGACATAACTACTTCTTCACTGATTGAACTTAGCGCAATAAAGTCTTCTACGCTTTTAGGTAAAGGAACAATAAATTCACAAGGGAAATTATATGAATGACCCTCTTTAGTCCCTGTCATGTCATATCTTACATGAGATATTACATCAGCCAAATCTGATTCTAAATTTAGTTCAGCAGCAGGCACTACTTTTTTTCTTTTTATTCCTGTGATTTTAATTTCAAAACTTATAGCCATAACTTCTAATTTTTAGTAAATGTCGTGATAATTACTTTAGGTATATATAATATTTAATATTCGGTTTATTTTATATAATTTGTTGTTTTTCATGACCAACAACCACATCTAAATGTGCGTGTATTGGTATATGTATTCTTTTTAAATTATGACAAAAAGAAATAGTTTCAGAAACACATTCTCCATTGTCAGGTAAACTAAAATAAGGGTACTTCATTAATTCAAAAACTCCTGATTTAATTAACATAAATCCCATTCCAGCAAACGATGTTTCTATGATTCCATTATTTTCTTTTAAATACTCTTCGTCAATTCTTTTATTAGTTCCTGACTCCCAGCACGCATATTCATTAGATGCTTCAACCTTATACAATCCTGTTATTACTTTTTTATTAGCATCTAACAATTTTTGAAAATGCTCTGGCTCAAAAACCATATCTGAATCTATCCACATAATGTAATCGTAGTATTCTTTTCCTTGAAATGGATTCTTACAAGATTCACACCCTGTGTCATGTATATTTATTTTTAAACAAGAGTATCTTGCTAGATGCACAATAGAAGTATACCCATTACTGAGTTCTGCTTCAATACCATTATCGTGACAATACTTTAAAAGTTTTGTCCAAGATGTCAAAAAATAATTGCTAAAATTATTTCCTGGCACACAAAAAATTATTCTCATTCTTTATTGATTTGTTCTGTAACTATTGGAAATATTATTTTTCCTCCGTCTTCTAAATAAGTGTTATATATACTATTTATTTGGTTTTTAATTTCAGACGTTATATCATTTTCGTTCCACCATAAATCCACTAATATTAAATCATATTGTTTTGTAGGAGTATAATCAAAAGCATCTCCCTCTATGATATTAATTGAATTATCTAAATAATTTACATATGATATTAATTCACTATTGTTTTCTAAAACATCAATAACACTACAATTCTTTACATGTTTTGCATAGTGTGGTACTAAACCTAATCCGAGACCTAATATAAGAATTTTATCATAAGTAAAGTCATTATATATTTCTGAGATTTTCAAACAATCAACGCAATCTCCTAACATTATTTTACCATAATATTCTTTGTTTTCTATCCAACCTCCATGATTAAATTCTATTTTAGATATACCGTTATTTTTAATAACACTAAATGTAGTTCCTGAATATTCTTGTATTTTACTTTCTTCTATTTTCATTTTATTAGCATACGTTGTAACTTGTTATTTCACCGCTTGAATCTACTTCGATCCATCTGTCTGTAGAGGATTGAAGAGCAGAACTTTTCAAACCATATTTACCCGCACTTATAGTAGTTGTTCCTGTATTATTTGAATATATAGTGTCACCAACTGCTGGAGTTGAGTCATCTATATATACTGTTTGAACATCAGTTTGACCACAGGCAAAAACTCCTTTTGGATACGTTGTTGATGTTATGGAGAATGCAGTAAGAGAAATACATGTACCAAAATTAGAAACTGTTCCACTTGAATTCACTTGAAAAACTGCATCATTACCTGAACTGGAAGCAGGACTGTTATTAGTTACAGTACCGTTATTTATAGTTATATTAGCCCAAACAGATCCTAATCTTATAAATGTTGTATTAGAAACATCTAAAACTGCAAGAGGTGTCATTGTGTTACCGTATTTAAAATACATCGTAGTTCCATTTCCTAAAGTACCTCTCCACATAATATGAGCGCATGTTAATTGAGTACTTGTATCATTACAAGCGTTATTTTTAGAAGAATGCCCTAAACCACTCGTACCATTAGAACCATAGTAAATGCCATCAGAAGCATAAAAATTAGCAGAATGCCAATCTGATCCGTTACCACCTAAACCAGTAATAGCATCATGATCATATCCATACCATTCACTAGCAGAATAAGGCGCATCAGTGTCTGGATGATCTGTAGAAGTAGTGTTTGTCACTGCTACATCTGGCTGAGTTAATCCTGTTGAATTACCACCATGTACTAAATCATACATGGATATAGCAGGGATTGCTCCTGCTCCTGCTGAGGAAGAGTAATCGTTTACTTTTTTTTCTTGTGATAAACCAAACCAACTTATAGAACCACTTGAAGGAACTGCCATTATTTACTTTTTAATTCTTTGATTTCTGCTTTTAAATCTGCAACCTCTGCTTTTAATTCTTTGATAGCCTCTATAAATAATCCAGCCATATTACCATATGCTACAGAGTATCTGTCATCGTCTTCATGATAGTTAACAACTTCAGGTACTACCTCGTTAACTTCTTGAGCAATAACACCTATTTTTTTAGACTCATCATCTAAGTCATTTCTATTGTAACTTACACCTCTAAGTTTAAGAACCTTATCTAAAGCACCATCAATAGTTTCAACATTATCTTTTAATCTTTTATCTGAAAAAGCAGTTATATCTCCTGTGGCAACAATAGTTCCTGACACCTCAAAATTAACCATGGATTTTACCTTGTTACCATGAACTCTTAATATGTGGTCGTCACCCCAAAGTCCGATAGACATATAACTGTCATTAGAATTACTGGTAGACCAAACATATCCAAGGTAACCTGAGTTTCTTGTGCTACCTGATTTACCGACAACAATTAGATTTGCTTCACCAGCCTCTAACCCAGATGCAAAACAATTTATAGAATGATTAAAGGCATCTGATCCTGTATTTGNTATTTCAAGGTTTGCTGATGTAGNGGTACCATGCTTAACTATTTGTAATTCTCCAGAAATTAGCCCACCAGTAACATCTATTACTTTATTATTATGATGTGTAACAATACCATTTGGATTGCTAGTAACTTTTGAAATTGACCACCCATCACTAATATCTAAAGAATAATGATAAAAACTAGGGTGTGCAATCACATCAACTGTCACATGCCCATAAGACCAAGAAGAACTTGTAGTTCCTAAAAGGATATGATCTTTATTGGTTGTAGAATCAGAAGCGAACCTAATATCTTTATCACTTGGACCAGATTTTGAAACCCCTCTGTTGTACCAGCCAGATGTCCAGTCATGTCCAGAAACATGATAAACCGTATGTGCATTTGAACTATATTCGTATGATGTAATTCTAAATACAAACATTGACCAATTACCACTTCTTGTTCCTGGTAATGTTATTTGAATCATTCCTGTAGAATTACCAGACTGTGACCAATGAGCAACAGAAGTTGCTGATCTGTTTGCAAGGACTACTGGTGCAGTCTGACTATAAAAACATGCAGCACCATTTTTCTTTATATTTAATGCTTCTATATTTCCGCCAGATGTGTTTCTAGTAAAGAATTTTAAATAGGATGAATAACTGCCACTACTCCATTCTCCGTGGGCGAATGCTTGAATATATGCACCAGTATTGAATGTTCCATCAGTTGGATCATCCGACTGGAAATAAATAGCACCTAAACTATTATTAGCCTCTGTACTTGTATCATCTCTTCTTAAGTATATACCCGGAGCGTTTGAATGAGATAATGTTAAGTCTGCTCCAGATGCTGTTATATCGCCATTACTAATAATTGAACCACCGGTTATACTACCATTTACAGACATATTTTGGCCACTCCAAATAGTATTTAATGACCAACTACCTCCCCAATCTTCATCTTCCCCTGCTGTATAAAGTTTTAAACCACCGCCATCTACACCTTCTATTAAACCAGTTTGATGAGTTGTACCACCAAAACCTAAAGCACCATAACCAGCNCCTTTTCTTAATTCTATATTTGTACCAGAATTTACATTTGANGTAAACCTGTTTCCTGATACATTACCTGTAGGGAAAGACACATTTAAATCAGTATCTATCTCCATTGCTAGAGCAGTTCCTGAATGCTTAGTTATACCAAAATTAGTATTACTAGAAGTACCCATTATGTTTTTACCTAACCTCCAGTCTGTACCAGAAGAAGCACCTATATACATATAACTACTAGTTGCTCCTGATTTTGTATTAACAAACCTTGCGACCTCTTGCGCTGATCCATTGGCTGCTCCATTTGGGTTGGCTGCTGTTATAAATGGTGCGGATACTGTACCATAAAATGTTGAAGTTTTGGCAGAATTTATATGTAATGCTGTCGAATGGTTTGAGGTTGCATCTGAGTCAGNATTAACCATAAAATAATGGCTCTGTAATCCTCTGTGCGCACTATCAGCACTACCATAGTAAATAGCGTTAGAATTGTTTTGTTGGAATGTTTGGAAAATACTTACGTTATTACCCTCATAATTCTCTGTTGTAATACCTGACTGTTTGTTTGTATCAGCAGTAAGATTAGTCGCTATCTTTATTTGGTTATATCCGCTACCTCTTATATCAAGTTTTTCATTTAGAGTAACATCAAAAGGATGATTATCTACTATTATTCTTTTAATAGAACTATCATTAACAACGAAATTACCCTCACTTAAACTAGATGTATCTAGTTCTACATTACCACCTGATACAGGTGCTGGTTCTGATGTTACGCTAGGTTTAGATGTATGGAAAGATACTCCACCTTTTTTGGTTAAATGAAACTCTGCTTGTGTGTACCTTGTTGTTCTTATATATACGTCATAATAATGATAATAAGCACTTGAAGTAGTATCAGATTTAACGATTCTAATACCAACTTTATCAGTACCACTACTGGCGTTGTGTAAAACATCTACTCTACCAGTTATTTCTATAGGTGTATTAGACCCTCCTTCTCTTCCTTGTATTGCTAAATCAACTTTTTGAGTACCAAAACTTTCAACATGATTACTAAGGAATCCTCTTATATGCAGCCCACCACTACCTTGGTTTACAGTAGCAACTTTATACCACTTATTACCAGACATGTTACTTTCGTCACCTAGTTGGAATACCCAGTTGTCTTCAGTACCATTTGTACTAGTAAATCTAGCGTCTGTTGCAACCTTACCGTAGAAATTAGAGTCTATTTCCGTTTCTGTATAGTATCTATCATCGTGATTATGTCCACTACCTCCGGTCGAAACACTACCGTCTGCCATTAAATATTGGGAAGATGTACCACCATCTTTTATAAAAGAATCAGCAGTTACATCACCTCCAAAAGTTGATGAACCATTGGCATTAATTGTTAATCTTACACCACCAACAGAACCATCAGAAGATGAACCTGTAAACTCTAAAATTCCCGCAGTTGAAGTATCAGCACCATAAAATCTAATTTGACTTTTAGTTGTGTTTTCTTGACTTATTTTAATTTGACTTGTTCCGTGAGTTACATTTTGACCTTTAGCAACAAATATTTTATCTGTTGTTACAATACCTGTAAAAGTCGCTTGCTTTTCGTGATCTAAAGTTAATACTGTACTTAAAGTTGTATCACAAGTTTTAAATTCTACTCTACTATGTCTTTCTGATACATCAGTCCATTTACTTAATATTTGAGAACCATAAACACTTGTTGTACCTGAGTAATATCCACCCATGTTTATCATACCAAAAGTGTCTTCGTCTGCTGGTGAGGTTGTCCAGTGAAGTAAATCTATTTGTGCGCCACCAGCACCTCCATTTGTTGATTCTACCCTTATAGCATCTCCTGCCCCTCTTAAATGAAGCAATGTAGATGGACTTACACCTACACCAAGTTTATTGTGAAATGTAGCATTTGCTGAATTATCAAAATCTAACAAAACTCCACCAGCGTCTAAACCAGAAGAAGATGAATTTGTTACTGGATCTGCGTTTGCACTAGCAGATTGTATTATAGCAAACCTGTTATTTAAATATGCATTTGTAAGAAGTATTCTTCTTGCAGAACCTGTCATATTAGTAGTGGCATGGAATATTAACTGACCATAATCACCATATTGAGTCGTGCCATCAGAGTAATTGTTTTTACCTCTTAACCTTAAAGAATCTTCCCTGTTTGTTGTTGAACTTGGAGTCTCCCTACCTACTGTTAAAAGGTTTTTATGTACATGAGCAGTTAAGGTTCTGTATTCTTCATGTAGATCTAAATAATCTGCACCACTAAAATCACTAACCAAAGAAGGGGAATCAACCTGTACTATGAATCTTGATCCTTTGGAGGTTTCTCCATTAACAAATGATTTACCTATGTGTGATGCGGTGTACATATAAATATCATTAGTATCCGCATCAACCGCAACAACCCTTATTTGTGCGAGAGCAAGAGGTTTAAATCCTGTTTGATAGTAATAACCATTAAATTTCACATCATCACCATTAGAGGCAGAAACAGTGCTGCTTCCGTTGGATGATCTAAGATGTATTGTTAGTTGTCCTTGTTGCTCGTAATTAGCGTTGTATCCAGAACCTCCATTTATAGTAACTTTTAAA
>NZQM01000231.1 GCA_002695905.1 Parvibaculum sp. | reverse complement strand
CTTAAATATGTCATCTAAAAACTTAGTAGTATTAATTTCTACTGTAGTTATAGAACTAAATCCAGTAGCAGGTTTCCAACCTGTACCCATACGCTTTTTACGGTCTTGAATTTTATATCCTTTTTCTTTCATTCTAAATATAAATTCATTAATACTAACTCCTTGGTTAGTTAAATAATCTCTAAAATGTTTCTTCTCTATAAAAACTTTAGACTCATCTAATTCTGCTCGTATAACTAAATCACTACGAGGTTCCATAGTTACTTTGTTATCTTCTACAGCCAAGATTCCTGTTTGGTGTGCGTTGATGTATTCACCTAAGATACTTTCGTAGTCAATATCATTTACACGTGCAACATTGTCTTTAATATTAATAACCTCCCCTACAACTTTTTGATAGATTCTATCTAAATCTAAATCTATAATGCCTGCTTCAACAGCAATTTCTCCCGCAGTAAAAGTAGAAGCTATTAAGTTTTCATAAAAACGATAAGTAGTATCATCTCCAAAATCACTTTTAAATCTTTTACTCCACTCTATTATTCGAGATTCTACATGAGAAGCAGGTAACTTAAATAATGTTTGAATAAAGTCTATACCTGCCCACCCATAGTTAGTATTAAAAGGATTGAAAATATCCATACCTGTCGTAGGGTCATCTACAAATATCTTAGGTTTACGAACTGTAAATTCAACTAAACGAGCCACTTCCCCACTTGAATTATTTTTATAGGATTCTATTTTATTATACAAAGAATGATTAGAAGTAAATATAGCAATCAAAGAAGCTGACATCTCGTGTTCTCGTTCAGCATTAACAGAAGCTTGCATACGAATTTTTGCTTTACCATTAGATATTTTATGGACTAAATTAGATAAAGCTTTACCCTCAATATTACCTACTTCGTCTAAACCAAAAGGTATGTTATGAAGTCCTAAGTATCTACCCGTCATAGCATTAGCGGTTGCACCTCCTGAACCTATTACACTTAAATCAATAGGGTTACCCCATATACTTAACGCTGCATTTAAAGCTCCTGTTTTACCTGACCCCGAATCTGAGCTAGTAAGAGATACAGTTATACCATTGGTAGAAGTATTATTCATCACAACAGACCCAAACCCTGTAAGCATAGTAAATGCATGTAACTCTAAGCTAGGGTTATTAAGCTTATTAGCTGAAAGTTTCCACAAATCATATTCTCCCTCTGAAGAAAGATGTTTAGCAATCCCTTTACACAAAGGAGATGTAGGACTATGTAATATCTCTCCCCTATTATTAATTTCTTTTTCTCCAACTACAAAAGCTTTTTTATCCTCAGTCCATCCCATTTGCATTCTCATTATTTCAGCTTTGTTTTTAGATATTAAATATTCTCCCCACGCATAAATATAAGTCATTAAATATTTTCCTTGTTGGTTATTAGGGTTATACAATATTCCCTCTCTAGTAATCGTATCTCTAAATCTATCCACAGCAAATAAGTTTCTCATTGGTAACATAAATTCTCTGTGAGGGTCATGAGGAGGATGGTACTTCATTAACAAACATTCTCCATCTATAGTGCTATAAATTCTTTTAATAGGATAAAGGTCATATTGGCAAACCATCACAGGTTTTTTCCTAGGTAAAGGTTGCCCATCTTCATCATGTTCCTGAGGTGGTTGATAATAAATACCTCCCTCATTACCTCCATAAACAAAAGGACTTAAGTCTTTGGGTAGTCCTACCATTCTTCCATTAACTATTAATGGAGTATTAGTGTTAGATATAGCGGGTACAAATTCTTTTCCTAAAGCTAATGGGTTAGTTATTTTTCCTTTATGTTGACATCCCTCACACCCGCCTGGATTAACTGTATTAAAAGAGGTACATGCGTAAGGTTTATCTTGTGTTTGATTAGCCTTTCTTTCTGTGTCTTGTTTATTATATTGTGGGTGGTCTTCAGACATCATATGAATTGCTTCATTCCTATCTTTACAGTGTTGAGCTATCGACAATCCTGCATACCACATAGGTTCTTCTAAGGTTTTAGCGTTTATAATGATATGTTTTATCTGAGCACAGCCCTCTCCCTTTAAACTTTTCACTACTATAGTTTTAAATACTGATTGAAAATTATCAAGCTTCAACGCTTTACGTTGTTCTTCAGTCAAAGGAGTTTTAGTATCCATTATAGATTCTAAACTAACTTCAGCTTCACCTAATATATTTACCCACCCTTGAAAACTACATACTGAATCACTCCAGGTTATAACCTTAGTCGGAGTAGGGGGATTAGTTTTGTGATTGAATGTATCAGGACTACGCAATATACGAGCTAAATCCGCACTAACAACAGGGTCGATAAGAAGTCCATTGTCAAGACAAAAATCTTTAAACTTCTCAGCGTAAAGCTTCCATTCATCTGCAGGTACATCTCTATCTAAAAACCAATAAGCATGCACACCCGTACCTGAATCTACTGTTACAGGAATAGGTAAGTCATGAGTAAATACAAACTTATCAAGAGATTTAATAGCGTCTTCTTTACTATCATAACCTTTGCCCTCCCCTACATCAAGGTCTACAAAAAATGANCGTACATAAGAAGCTTTATCTGCTTTTCTACTATACCCACTAAAACTACTCATCGCTACAAATACATTAGTATTTTGTTTATTTTTATCTTCAATAACTTTAGCTAAATCTTCTATACTTTCCACAAACTTGTGATTAGTTTTTTTAGTTGTCGAGTCTATATCTGCAACACAATAAACTCCCTGGCTGGGTAAAGCCTTTATATAAAATTCTTTCACCATGTTAAACCTCTTTACTTAAGTAAGCCTTAGCTTTTTTAGCTGAAGCAACAGGTAATAAACCTTTTTCAATATCTTTTTTAATCTCCTTAATAAATCGTTGAATTCTAATACAGTTTTTTTCTGATATATAATGTCCTCTAAACCAACAATGAACTGTCATGCGGGTGACACTAAAATAATCTGCTATATAAAGTGCAGGTAACTTAGCTTCTACACATACTTTAGCTAATTGAATACCTACTCTTTCGTCATCAGCAGACTGTAGTCCTATTAAAAATTTATCACTATACGGTCTTGGCATTTTTTTCTCCTATTTATTTTTCCATTTATCCACAATATTAGATATAGTTTCCTCTCTTTTAATATCTATATCACTAGGCTTTTGAGGCGTCTCTAAAAATACATCAAACTGAACTGTAGGTCTATCATTATCATAATTAGATTGATTAACTTTAAGAACAATAGCATTTTGAGCCTCTCTTGTTGTAGCTTGTTTTTTTAATACCTCTAAATCTTCTTCACTAACTGCAGATAATGGTGAAAATAATACTTTAGGAATATTTACACTCTCATCAAATTGAAGTTTAGTTACTACTCTCCCTGCACTTACATTATTGTTAGCAAGCATTTGAATATANGGTCTNAAAGGATAACGNCCATTANNCTCTTTTCCAAAACAAGACATAGCTGGAAGAACAAGCTGTAGTATATCGCCTTTTATATCGTTAGCTAATACTACAGCAATTCTCCATGAAATTTTACACGCAGTTCCCACTCCATTTTGACCTGAACCTCGTACACTATGTTTGCATTGATAACAAGACTTTGCTTGAGCAACAGAAACTTCTTTGTCTGCAGTTTTAGAATCATTAGACCAACACACAGGAGATGCTACTTTCCCTGGTTGATATGCCCCCTCGTAATAAGTTCGAGAAGCCGTATGTGACATTTTAACTATTATCACATTCAAATGGTCATCTTTAACTACAGCTACTTCTTCTGCTCCCACCATTTTTCTAAATTGTTTATCGTTTAAAGAAATACGGGGAGTAGGTTTAGTTAGCTCTCCTGCTACAGCTAATGTATCCTCATCTAACATTAGTTTTTAGTGCCCCATTTATCAATAATGTCGGTAATATCATCTGATTTAACTTCATTATCTTTAGGTGGATTCTGGAGTTTAGGTTCTTCAACAACTTCAGATGTGGTACTCACTGAAGATGCGTCTNCAGTTGGGAAAGCAGCGCCGGCAGAAGCAGGTTCTTGAGTAAAACCTCCGTCTACTTCTTCAAACCCAAAGCGGTCAGCACTACCCGTACCTCCCTCTACATATTCAATAACTTGAACAGCTCTAAGTCTTAAAGAAACTCCAGCTCCTATTAGTCCTACATTATAAGGAGCTATTGAACTATTAACTCTAATTACTGAACCACCCCAAATGTTACTTTCTTTCATAACATTACCTTTAGCGTCAAAGATTGCAGGGGGATACATTGCTTTAGATTTAAACTTAATAATAACATTACCTNTTGGTTTGTTATCATCATCTAGTTCATCTGTATAAGGAGGGTTAGCTGTTTTAATTTCTTTCCCCTTATTTTTCTTAACTTCTTCTTTAAGATTTTCTGCAAAAGCTGCGTTTATCTGCTCAATAACTGGAGCCGCATCTTTTTTAGGTAAAACTAAATTAACTTTATATTCTCCCTCTTCGTTAAATTTAGTGTCAGGTTTTGATAGCCATGGATACTGAGCCATCCCCTTTGGTGTTGTAAAAACGTTTGGTGCTTGTGCCATAATTATTTCTCCTATTTACTGGTTGGTTTACGTACAGTTACTTTAAATTCTCGCATACTACTGATACCTGGGGGTAAGCCCTCATCTTCACGATTACTTAAAAACTCCTTAAAGTTTGTTTGATGAATACGTTGTTGTAATAACTCAATAGCATCATTGTCCATCACATACTTTTTAAAGTTATCCCAATCACCACATACAAAGTTTTCTTTAGTGCTTTTAATTACCGTTCCTGCTCCAGTACGAATACTGTCAGCCCCAACTTCATTACAAGAATTCAACAACACTTGCTCAATTTGTGCAAGGTCGTTACTCAACTCCTTATCTTTTGCATCGTGTTCTCTAGATAATTTGTCTCGTTCATTGCGGATAGCCAAATAAGTTTCTACTAAGCTATCTAATTTCACATCACTCATAATCCTATCTCCTCTCTATATAAATCAACTAATTTAGTATGCTGACTTACTTTACCTCGTAACATTGCATACATTCTTTTTTCAACATCAGAACCTTGTAGGTGAACCACAGTCATCTTGTTTTTCTGCCCTACTCTATCCATCCTAGCAATACACTGTAAGTAAACCTCTACACTCATCACAGGTGACCAAAACAATACTACATTTGCTCTAGTCAAAGTTACTCCGTGAGAAGCAGATTGAGGTTGAATTACTAGAATTCTAGGATTATCTGATGTTTGAAACTCATTAATAATACTTGCTCTTTTAGTAGCGGTGACATCTCCATTAATAATATCATTAGAGATGTAGTGTGAATCTAAAAATTTAGATACTATTTCAATAGTGTGACGGTAGGGAACAAATACAATTACTTTATGTTCAGTTTCTTCTAAAACTTCTAACAAAGCAGAAAGTCGAGGTTTAATATCAAACTCAATTACTTTTTTATCGTCTGTATAAACTCCTCCGCCTGAAATTTGTAATAGTTTATTTAGACCTGCCGCCGCATTTACTGCGGTTACAGATTCTCCTGAAGTCTCAATTAACATTTGATTTTTTAATTCTCTATAATATTTTTGAGCTTGAGCAGTAAGAGGAATATCTCTAGTCTGATACATTACCTCAGGTAAATCTAAACACTCATCTTTTGCAAACCTAATAGCTGGTTGTAAAGCTTTATATACATCATCTTTAGAAGTATTACGAGGTAACCATCTAAATCTAGATACTTGATACATCACTCTATCACGCCATGCATTTTTAAATTTAGGAATTCTATCAGGGCATATTATTTTTGCTAGTCCATAAGCATCTACAGGAGATTGAGATGCAGGAGTTCCTGTTAACATCCATATTCTTGTACTATGCAGTATAATATTTCTTAAAGTTTTCCATCGTGCAGTGCTTGTTGATTTATATGCATTACATTCGTCAACAACTATTAAATCAAAACCCCCTTTTTTAATATCTTCTTTTACTACACCGACGCCATCATAATTTATAATTACAAACTCATAGTCACCCTCAATAATTTTTTTTCTTTTATGAGCCGCTCCATGACATACTGCAGAAGTTCTATGCATACAAGTATTAAATATATCTCCTTGCCATGCCGAATACATTATAGATAATGGACAAATTATAAGAACTCTTTTTATTTTTTTCTGTTCCATCAAGTAATCTGCCGCCCACAATACAGAAGAAGTCTTGCCCGTCCCCGCTTCATTAAAACAAAAAGCTTTTGTATTAAGAGTTAAAAATTCAGTCGTAAGTTTTTGATGTCTAAAAGGATTGTATATACCTGTCCACTTATAATCACGAGTTACAGGAGAGGGTAAAGGTTTATTAAAGTTAAGAATAGAACTTAATCGAGTCATCTCATCTAATCCCCAATAAATAAGGATTTTTGAAATGGCATCTTTAGTTTCAAGAAGTTTACTTTTTTTAATATCTCCTAATACAATATTAGCAGACTCGTTTCTTAAAGTTAATTCTATAGCTTTGTTCTTAATTACTTTCAATGTTACATCTCTCTATTCGTCACCAGGAAATACAGTATAAGCTAGTGAAAAAAGAAAGTCAACTACTAATTTACTATTTATTTTCCAGCTAAATATTGTCTATTTTTAACAGAACCATCTGAGTTTCTTTTGAAAGAACGGTTTTTAGATTTAGACTGAATAGTCACACCGTCTTTATTACTACCACCTTTTGAAAGAGGTTTTTTATGAGCTACATCTTTCCCCTCTCTTTTATCTGCTACTCCATTTTTATTAGCATCTTTACCCGTTTTATCTATTTTATTACGAGCTCGTTGACGCTCCATACGTGTTGGGTGCTCCCCACGTGCTTTCTGTTGTTGATATTCTTTTTTATAAGGTCTAGGTTTATTTACGTATGGCATGTTTTGCTACCTTTTTACACCAATTAACAAAATCAGACACAGTTAAATTGTGCCTAAACGAATTAACAGCTCGACAAACAAGCTGTATATTATCAATATTATACTCTCCTCCTGCATTTATTCTATCAATACTTGCATTAGTTTTAGAAATTTCTCCTCTTACCTTTATACATGTTAATTTAGTTCCTGATAATGCACACTTTCCATCTTGATTATCTAATAACTTTATTAAATCTAAAGAAGTAAGATTGCCTGGTTTTTTAGAAAGTAAATGTTTAAAATATAAATCCCAATTACCATTTTCTTTTTGATACCTTGTTAATACTTTATTAATTCTTCCACACTGAGCAGAACAACACATATATTTAGGGTGAAGTGTTTCAAACTTTTTATCACATACTTTGCAGTTTATTCTATACATAATGTTACCTCCGTTTTCTAGGTTTCCAATGGTCACAACTATCAACTGAGCACCACCCACATAAAGGAGTAGGATTGGCTTCCCACACATCTGTCTCATATGAATTTTCAAGTCTTTTTAAAGGCTGATTAAACATAGCCCAAGACTTGTCCATATCCTTTCTATGATATTCTTCACTTACAAAACTATTTTTCATTACAAACAGTAGCCCAGCTTTTATCTTAAGTACATCAGGGAAATAGGTGAATACCATCAGAGACATAAGTCTTAGCTGTTTAGGGTCAGGATATTTATTACTGCCTGTTTTGTAGTCTATTATAAAAGCATGCGTTCCATCGACAATAACTAAATCTGCTATACCTCTTACCCATCTATCTTCACTTTTAAAATCACATGGAGTTTTGTTATGGGTAAGTGCCATTTCATACTCAGGATATTTGTCTCCTGAAATATTAATTAGTTTATCTACCATAGGTTTAAATCTTTGATAATTTTTAGCAAGCTCTTTACCATCTTTAACATAATCTTCTAATGCAGAATGTACTTCTTTACCATACATCATGGCTTCATTTTCTTTAACTATATAATTCTTTAATACTCGTATCTCTTGATATTGCTTAGGACAGTTTTGATATTGCTTTAGTGATGAGTAACTCCATGTAAAATCAGCCATTATTTAATTATCTCCACTTCAGATTGGGTTTCTATCCAAACATGTGCACCACATGATAATGGTTTGTTTGGGCTATATATTACTTTAGAGTCCCCTCTTATAATGACCTCTGAAGCGTAGGTATTGCTCTTGTATGTCTTAACAGTCAATACAGGTTCCTCTACCCTATTCTTTCTGTTTGACTTTATAACATGTTGGTTAACATGGATAAGGGTTTTCAACGCCCTTGCCCCCTATATTTTTTGTATCCAGCTCTAAAGCTTTTATTCATAGTAGAGGTTTTAGGTATCCGCCCACCTTGACTCGTTCGTTTGTGTGTTGGTTCATAAGGTTGTTGCGTTTGCTTAACTTTTCTTACCATTATTTATCCTTAGTAAAAGTTCTCATATCAACTCCGACAAATCCGCATGACATTGACTCATTTGTGCTTAAACTATCAAAATCAAATTGACTAGGTGATACATGGTCAGGTGGTATTAATGTATATTCTTTTAATGTGCAACTAGCTGCCATGTGTTCAGCACAATTATCTTTATAATATTGCATGGCAACATTACAGTCATTAAAATAACCTACAAACTCTAGGTCATCGTAGTTCCCTGATAAAGAAACGGTTAACACAAAAAGTCCTTCCGCTAACATTTCAGTAGCCCCAATAAGTAGAATCAAGTGTATGACCTATACACCCACATTTTTCTACTTCTTTATGACAATTCATACATTTTTTAGTGAGCCCCATTTTAATCTTTTCATCATCTTCTGCTACAAGCTCATCTTCCCATTGTCTTTTTAACTCATGTATCGATACAAAATTACTATGCTCTATCATTTTAACCATATCAACAATCTCCGTAATTATCTGCAAAACCTCCCTCGCAAGTAATAGGTAAATCTTTACCCCATTGAGGTGGTATAGACATTTCTTTCATCATAAAATCTAAAGCTTCCTGTTTTTCTTTTTTAGGTGCAACACATACTATAGCATCGTGTACTGTAAGTATGGGTTTATATTTTCTATTAATTTGAATCATTTGTTCACCTAT
>NZQM01000230.1 GCA_002695905.1 Parvibaculum sp. | reverse complement strand
AGTTTGTACATCTTGTACACTTGTTTCGCTAACGGCGCCCCCTTCAACAGGGTTGCCCGCATCAGCGGACCCTTGCTCTTCTTCACTCATCAATAACTCCAATTCCTATTTTCATGACTTGCTCGTCATCCAGGCCAAGGAACGAGATGATGCGACGTACCATGTCGCGTGTTCCCTCTAGATGTTGAACCTCTTCCGGTGCGCGTACTCCTGTAACTTGAAACAACCCACTAGCCTTCATCATGTCACGCAGCACCACTTGTCCTTCCGGCACATTCATAAAGATGTGGCGGTAGGATTCGACCAACTGTTTCTGGGTGGTCACTGTTGGGCGGCTTGACTGATTTGGCTAATCTTCAACGCCGCGTCAGCAGCTTGCGGCGCTGCTTGTACGGCTTGCTGTAATTGTTGCTGTTGTGCGCGGCCCTGGCGTACTTGTTGTATCTGCTCCTGATCGTTCAGGATGCTTTGCGGTACACCGTTTACGTCGGCCAAGACCCGCGTGATTTCGTCAAAGTTAAAGTTGTCCATCACAGACGGATCTACCGCTGCAATGGGTTGAACCATTTCTAATGTTCTCAAGATACCTACTCCCTCTTCTGACTTCATCGCACGCGACAGCGGCGACACATACTCAACTTGGTATTCCTGTCCTTGTAATATCTCTGGCACTTCAGGCAGCAATCCTTGGCGTGCAAGGATGCCTAGCTCTCTCTCAATCAACGGGCCTAGCGTTTCCGATTGTTGCCGTCCTACGGTCGGTGCTAACAACGCGCCTTTCTCTTGCGCCCGCTGCAATACTTCCGTTGCAGTCATTGCCGGACTATCAACAAGGATCTGAAATAAAGTCACGAGGAAAGCATCGTTAATAGTACGGCGCCGTCGCTCCATCATGTCTTCGCCAATGTCAGGACGGCCACCTGTATTAAGTGGCTGTATGGGCGCCTGTGTTCTGCCATCCAACCGGGCGAACGTTGCGCCGCCAGCCCGTGTGTTGACGGGCAGTATGACGCCGTCGTCAGCTATAAGCAGGGGCGGGTCTACAACTTTTTCACCAGCGCGGATAACCACGCGGGACATGGCCTGTAACATCTTGATGTCAGGAAGCACCAGCATCGCTGGGGATCGACCATATGTTTCACGTGGGCCAGTGACGTAGCGGCTAATGATGTAAGGGAAATCTTCGTAGCCGCCTTCTTCTATAACGGTCTTGGTTTTTGTTTCGTAGTACGCTGACCCAAACTCCATGTTGATGCGGTCGCGCATAGACACGTCGCGGTCTGTACGAGGCGCCACAACATGCAACAACTCAACGCGCTCATCAGGATTGTCGTTAGCTTTGTCGCGCACTTCCTTGCTGATGTCTTCGTCGTTAAACATCAGCGCAACTTGTCGCGCCGTGCAATCCATCTTCCGGTACACGGTATCAATGATGCCGTGTTCGTTCTCTGCGATAAACATGTCCGACAGGTGAACAGCGCGGTAACGGAAACCCTCGTCAAACTTCTCGTCAACGAACATGCCGCCCGTGCCGAAAGCGCCTAACGACAAATACCCTTCGTGCATTTGTGATGCGAAGTTGGCACGGGGGGCGTAGCGGTAATGGAACAGTGCGTTCTCTACAGCGTCAAACCATGCGGCGACCTCTGGAACGCGGGACAATTCTGGGTCACTGGTGCGAAGCGTGTGCCACCTTGCACCACGCGGCGTCAGTAAACTCTCAACAGCAGCGGCGAAACGTTCAAGGGCAAGCGCACTTGTGGCGTCATACATCTTGTCTGTGCGCTTATCGCCAGGGGTGCGGGTGCCAGTGAACTCAGAAGAACGCGGTAGCACTCTCTCTGAAATCTCTTCCCACAGGCTTTCCCATGTGCCGCGCTTACTCTTCATCCGCTCGTAGCGTTTGAAGATTGCGTCAGTGTCTTGAAAGTCCATCAGACCCCCAGCATTGTTGTTTTCTGTATCGCGCCAACATCAGTGTTGCGCGGGACGCCTTGCATGATCGTGCGCCCTTGGTAAGTACCGCCGCCCGTTGTGGACATGGCAGAACGTTGCGCCTTGTCTAAACGTGCGCCCATAGAACTCTGCGCTGGTTTAGATCCGCCGCTCTGCATCTGGTTGTACATCTGTTGTGTACACATCACTTTTTCTTGGCAGTCTTCTTCACTGGTTTCTTTTTAGATGGACGACCAACTTTGCTTCCGTAAGTACCGCGACCTTTTGGCATGTCTACTTCCTCTTCTTTGCTGTTTTCTTAGATTGTCTAAACGCTTTCGCTGTCGGCGCACCCTTGGCGCCCGGTTTACGCATGCGCTCACCAGAACCAGCGGCTATTCTTTTTTTCTTCGCATGAATGTTGGCATAGAGGCCTGGACGTTTTGCCATTCAAATCACCAATTTTTACAAGACCAATACCGTGCGGTAAGGATGTCTTTAGCTGACGAACAATTATGCCTGGCCCGGAACGACTTACGCCGCTCTGGGTTGCTTTTCTTGATCGTCATGTTGGGGTCGCCAAATCGAATGAGGCGTACCGTCTTACCCTTCTTTGCAAGGACAGCGAACTTTTTGTTTTTGCCGGGAGTTCTTTTTTTCTTGTTATATCCAGAAAACTTTTCCCCGCGATATGTGATAGCCATTAGCCACCTAGAAGATTACGGATGCCAAGGTTGGCTTCTTCAGTGACCCCCTGGCCACCCGTCAGCAATGTCGGTGCGCGGCCACGCGCAAGTATGTTGCGTCGCCGGGTGCTGCGTTGTGCTGCTGTCATCTCTGGATCGTCCCGCGTTGGCGGGGCAGGGGGCGGGGGTGGTGCAACAGGGGGCGGTGGTGGAGTTGTATTACCGATGCACATTATCTTCCCCCTAAGACTGATCTATCGCCAAGTAAACTGTTGACGCCCATACGAACTGCTTGCCCTGCGACAAAACCAAGCGGGCCACCGATGAGGCTGCTGGCGCCAAAGCCAGCGAACCCGCCGACAGTTGGTGGGGCGTTAAGATCTGCAAGAACGCCGCCTCGTGATGGCGCAACCATATCTCTGGAATATCCCTGACTATCATCTTGAACTTGTTGATCAGAGCGGTTGTCTCCCAGGAAGCGACCAATCGTGCTATCGGAGTAATTGTAAGTGGTAGTGTTGGGGGTGCCATCAGGGTTGTTGATGGATCTAGTTCTCTCCCCGTACATATCGTCTCCCGCCCCAGAGCTACCGTCTCCACCTCCACCACACATACTAAAACTCCTCGTCAAATCTTTTGCGCGTTATCGAATAACAGTGATAGGTCTGCCTATCCGCTGAGTAATCCTGGCAAGTTGCCTCGCGGATAAATCCAATTGTCTCTAACCAACGATGCGCCACGTCGTGACCGTCAGCGGACCAACAATCCAATCTAACGGCGCCGGTCCTCGCTATCTCCGTAGAGAAGTCGCGCCGTATGGATTTGGTCACAGACAAAGCCACGTCGGGCCATTGGTCCGTTGCAAACATCCAACACTGCCACACCTTGGGTAGCCGTTCGTTAGCGCCCCATGCTGCGACAGGTATGTTGTCTTTGAACGCCGCGTAGCAGAACCGTTGCCCGTGGGACATGACTGCTAGGTTTTCTGGCGTTGGATTAAAAAGATGCGGGTAGATCTCGTCTCTGTCCGCTTGTCGCATGTTGCGTGCGATATAAACAACGTCGGCGTAGTACGCCGGTTCTATCTTAACCGTCATGCAAAGTTATCTGCGTAATCCGACATGATTACCGGGCGCCCGTCACTAAGACGCTGCGTCCGCGACAAGTTGCTCAATGTGTCGTCTTCGTTTTGATCTCGCAGCCCAACCGCTAGATAGCGGAAAGCATCAGCACTATGGCTGCTATGATCGTGATTAGGACGATCACGCCAATCGTTTTTTCTTGCATCCCATGCTCGATGGTATGCACGCAGCATTTTAATGCCTTCAGCACATTTGCGCCGATCAAAGTAACAACGCGGGAGTAAACCTCTAACAGCTTCGATACCATCTTGAACCTTCAGTTTTGCAACAACAGTTGGCCGCATGCCTAAGTTCAACAAGATTTCGTAGCGGCTGGAGCCGCTGCCTAACTCCCTCACCATAATGTCATGGGGGAAGTAGAACTTGTCGTAGTTGTACGGCTTGTTGTTTAGTTCCTTTACATAGTGATGAAGCCCTTCACCGCTGGCTTCATAGTAGTCGATNAGCCTNATCTCTCCGGTCCGTGGATACTCTTGGCAAAACCATATAGCAGTTGAATCCGCGACGCCCAGATCAAAGGCCACCGACACTTGCAGGTTGGGGTCATAGGGTACACTTGTGATGCGCNGATCTGTTTCTGCGAGATCCAGCGCCTGTGCGTAATAGCTCCCAACCAATGCAGCACTCCAGCTACATTCAAATTCCTGTTGATACTGGCTCTCGTCCATAATCTCACGAGCCGCATCAAGTTCCTCTTTCTTGAGGATGCCAGTCTCCGATGCCCTGAAGATCATCGAAAACCANTCGTTGCTGCCNTCCTCTTGTTGCTGGATGGCGTAGTCGTATATCTCCTTAANCTGGTTGGACCCGCGTGGNGTTCCNATCCAGGTGCAGTTGCCNANNCGGTCTGTGATAGCTGGGCGAATGACCTCCGGGTACAAGCGGCTGTTCATGTCCGCGTACTCATCGAGGATTACGCTATCAAGGAACAAACCCCGGAGTGCGTCTGCGCTGTCGCCGCCCAGCAAGTATATCTTGCGGTTGTCTGGTAGGTCGCACCGTAGCTCTGCCTCGTTAAACTTAACTCCCGGTATGACACCCGCGTATTCTCGTAAGTATGCCCAGGCTATTCTCTTTGCTGCTGTGTACGTGGGTGCAATGTAAGCCCCCTGTGGTCGAGGGTGGGGGCAGAGTAATATGTCGCGCAGCAGATGGTTCAATGCCATCACTGTCTTGCCGAAACGTCGGTGTGCGACCGCTACGTTAAACCGGCGTGAGTTAGTGTGGAACTCTACCTGTAGCGGACGCGGAGTGTACGGTATTGTAACGTTCTGCGTCTGTTGTTGCATTCGTGCCACACCTCCCTAGTGGCGGGACGGCCAAAGGACGATAAGACCGCCCCGCCTCCCGTCAGGCGGCGAAAGGGAGGTGAAGACCGCAAACGACGGGAATTTTAAAATCCACCTCCCAGTTGTGCCGGGGATGGGACCATACTGTGTCAGAGTGCCGATCTGGGGGGTACCCCTGGCCAAGACCCCCCACCCCCAAACAGGCTAGAAACCTGAAAGTCATTGGCTAAGTTCTGCCACGTTCGTCGGGGCATTTACATTTTGATTTACAATTCAGGGCGCGGCGACGTTTTCGGGCTGTTGATTATGTGGCAACATTCGCGCGCGAACGTCCGCTTGATCACCGGAAAAAATGGTTTCAGCCGTGCCTTCTATAGTTTTCCAGCCCACCACCATTGGCCCATTGTGAGTGATTTCGGCACGTTGCGCCGGTTGGTAGATTGCGAGGCGCTTTTCTGCCATCCATTCAGCGTGCCTTAACAACTCTTTATATTTAAGTACATCGTCGCGTTTGGTTGCCGATGCTAGATCCTTTCGGGCGTTTTCCAGGCTGACAGTAATTCCATTGCACGCGGCTTGATCAAACAATTCATCAAACGCAGGATCGGCGCGACGCGCTTCCCAAACCCCCTGCCGCGATAATTTATATTCCTCACATAAATCAATCAGCATGCGACCTTGTGACATGCCGGTGATAATACTCTCTTTGACAGTTTGGGTGATTTTACGCGGTTTTCCGCCGCCGCGACGTTGGGCCATTTTAAGGAAATTAGCACCCGATATGACATTTTCGCAACAGTTTTGACCGTGATTTAAATAAAATGACCTTCAGGTTACATTTATTGTTTATTATGTGTAACAAATTGTGATATCAAACGTCACTACATAAACGACCGATAATTAAAACGTCCCGGCAAAGCGTTGCAACGCCAAGCCGGGACTAATCACAAACTGAAATAGGAGTTTCAGATAATGACTAAACCAACTTTATCACAGACAATCTGCGACATGCTAACCGAAAACACCGGTACGCATATGCTAGACAGCGGCGGCGACAATGGCCGCAGCTGGCAACAAAACCAAGGCCTGACAGTTGACGCCTTGGAAGCCATGCCAAGCGCAACTCTCGAAATTTATCATTCTAAAAAGTGGGGATATGACTTGTCTCCCACAATCAACGTCTATCATTTCCTGCGGGATAGTTTGACGCTGGATGAATACTGTCAGGAATTTAACGCGCTTCCCGTCAATGATTGGAACGGTTGCACATATGGTTTGTCTGCGGCTGGCCAAGAATGGCTTTTGGAGCGTGATTTTAGAATTTATGAGGAAAACACGTTCAACACATACAATTGGGAAAGCCGATTGTCGCAGGTGTTACAATACACCTATTTAAAATCACCGGAATTTGACGGGTGCGGCAACGATCGCGGCGACTATATCCTATTGCAAGTTCACGGCGGCGCGGACGTACGCGGCGGATATACCGACGCCAAACTATTCAAAATTAATTGCGACAATTTCGGATATGAGGCTTGCGGCTTTTCTGTTGAGTTGCCGGGCGTTGATACGAAAACGCCCAATCTTTTTGATGGCTCATTTTTAAACGGTCATGTCACGCTGGATTGGTCTGGGGAGTGGATTTCAAACGGCGGCAGTTGCGCTTGTGACGAATATCTTTCGGAATTTTGCAAGCTGGCATTTGACGGGTTGGAAGGTGAGCAATCCTCGGTAACGATTGCAGGCGATTATTGGGGGGCGTGCTAATGTCTCATATCACAACCCCTAAAGAGTGGGCGGCTGACTTCATACGTCATGGTTGCACGTTGTCACAAGTTGAACGCGAATTGGAAGCGTGCAACGCCGAACCCCAAATGCGAGCAGATGTTGTCTGCGAATTTTACCGGCAAACGATTGAGAATATGGAAGTAGCCAAACGTGGCCGCGACCAGTTCCGGGCGTGGACAACATGCTAAGCGCCAGCAACGTTAAAGATTTGATCGCCCTAGCCACATTCGTGGCCGGGGTTCTCTATGGGTTGCCCATTATTATTGAGGCATTAATATTTTAACAAACGGGAGTTTTATTAAATGAACACTATTATTGAATTTCGCGCTAACAAATCTAATTTTGAACAACATCCTACTTTTCTCGGTTGGGATAGCATTTTGTTGTTAGAGGATACACCGGACCGTATTGTAATTATTGGCCGTAATTATGGGTCTGATGATGTTTATCAGCCTTGGACGGGCCAACAATATTTGGAATTCGACGGCATTGATAGAGACAATTTTTTCGAAGAAATCAGCAACGGCAATTATTATTGCATTGGGATAATGGAAAACGAAAAACCCAAAGAAGAAGACGAATAACCATAACCGTTAAGCCAACCCTTTAAGGCCCGCTGATTCACGTTTTGATTAGCGGGCCTTTCGATACCCCGGACCGCCAGATACGTTCCAGTGACGCTGAAAACCGCCTACGCAGGGTTTGTGGATGAATGCCTAACTTATGCCCTAACTTAGACCATGCCGGCCCGCGTGATCGCGGCCACCCGGCACGTTGTGCCGAAAACGCAACATGCCACGCCAGCCGCACGTCCTCCGGGTCTGCGTGCCATAGAGTCTCCAGCACGATATCTAGGCGCGTTACCTCCCGCGACGTGGGCGGACCTAGCCGTGGCCGTTCGCCGAATCTGTCGTACGCGAATTTGTTCGGCAACGTATCCGGCCACGCGCTCCCATACCCCGCCGGTTTGACAGGCGGTTGCCGGGTGATTGTGCGTGCCGCTTCCAACAGCATTTCCTCAAATTCGTCCATGTCGAAAAATGGCGCGTTTTCCATGTTGAAAAATGGCGCGTTTTCAGAAAGGGATTTCATCGTCGGCCAGCCCCCGCGTTTTGACCTTTGTGATTTCTGAACCTGGGAAAACGGCTTTGATCTCATTCCCTATGTTTTTGCACTTGTCATTGAACACCGCTGCAATGCGTGCAATCTCTGCCATTGTATAGACGCGCACGTCTTGATTCTCTTTCGCGTACTTCAACGCCTCTGCTGTATCCTTTACAAACGCGTGGGGTTGCCCGTCGTCGTCACGCCATACCCATGCGTCCACTTCTAACGGTCGCTGTCTTCGATCCACCGCTTCCTTGTCCAATGCTATCCACGCCCGTTCCATTACACCGGCACGCTTCGACACTTCGTCCGCGTCGTTATCATCAATGGCCTTGTCAAACTTCGCCTTGGCAGATCCAAACTTAGCAGCCGTCTCCGGGCTGACTAATTTGGGTAGCCGGTCCACACCCCACTTCTCTTCCATCCGATGCGCTACTCTATCAACCACTGCAACCGTATGAAAAATGGCCTCTCTAACTTCGTGGCCAATGTCGTTAAAATTCGTCAGTCTGTCGGGTCGCGGTTGCCGTTTCATATGGCACCCCCAAGTAGCAGATTGGGGGCCATATCCCTAGGGGGGTGTGTTACAACGCTCCCCCCTTTAGGGGCCACTATAACACACACCTTTTTATTGTTGTATTTCAATGACTTATGACCATGTAACACATCGATGTGTTGTATAAGGGTTTTGTTTAAAATCAATGACTTACGACCCCCTAACTGCACGCATGTCGTTTTACGCATTCGTCCGATACCCCTTCCGATCAAGCAAAATTGCACCCGATATTTCAAGATCCTTGGCTGCTATTTGCACCACTCTGCGCCGCTCATTTAACAATATTGGAAGTGCGTCGAGCAGCTTCCTACCCGAACGTTGTTTAAACGGATTGCCCTCATCCCAAGCCTGTTTAACAGCATCGACAATCTTGTTTTTGAGCGCTCGTTTTTCGATCTTATCGATGTGATCCGGCGACGTTGGAAGGTGAAAACAACCCTGATCCCAAATAATATTGACATCCGTTTGGGCGCCGCTGGCACTATAATTAGATTTCTTGCGGCTTAACGTCCTGACATCATCCATGTCGTCGTCTTCTTTGGACAAATAGGCCCGCGCCCTGGCACTGTTCTCCCATGCCGTAGACCCTGACAACCCACTGCCACTGCTCATCCCCGACAGCGACGGGTGCGCCAGCACCAGCACCGACGCCTTGTAATTGACACATAGGCTACCGCAATAGGTTTTTATAAACGTGTTGACCTGACGCCGTATGTTTTCGTTGCCCTGAAACATATCGGCGGCTGTGTCGAGAATGATAAATATCTCATCCGACCCAGCGTCATCTTTAATCCGCGTGATTTCATTACATATGTCTGTGAAAAATTCACCGGCTTGGTCTTCGCCGTCCGCTGGAAACGTAACCAGCCCGTTCTCACCACCAACACGCGGCCATATATATAAGTCGCTGGACGCCCTGCTTGTAATATCGTTAACCCCCAACCACTCATTAATGGACAACTGGCGCCGTTTAATCTCATCCGCGTCATCCTCACAGAACACGGCAAGCACTGGCATCGGGCGTGTTTCAATACCAATAAAATCACGCCCGTCTGCAACACAGTTAGCCAACTGGTGCGCCAATAAACTTTTACCGACGCCGCCTTGGCCAAATAGCATGCTGACTGCCCGCGCCGGAAACCACTGATCCAACAGCCACTCGCGTTCGGCCACTGGCCCCTGTATTTCTGACGCTCTTAATAATGGAAACGCCGGTTCGCCCTCCGCGACCTGCTCTGTGATCGCCGTTGGACGCGCCGGTTCCCTTATTTGTTTAAGATTGAAACCATATGCCTCTGCCCAGCGAAAAATGGACCCGGCGCCAATGGCGCGAACGTCTTTGATCGACCGCCACGCCCTGTCCGTTTCGCCCTCATCATACTTGCGTGACCGCTGCGACCATCGGTGTGCAAGCTCGTAGCCCTCTTCACCCAGCGCCCCTTTGATCGCGTGCAACGTCTGCACCCACGTCTCATAATGCTCGTCATCGTTGGGCAGGTGGGCCAGGGCAACGTTTACCTCGCCAATCTTGCCTTGCTGTTCCTTAAAATTAAGACTGCTTGTCTGCGACGGCGCCCGTTCCTGTGACCGTCCTTTAAGGTTGCCGTAGTTGCCCATGACCACGACCGCTGCGTCCATGAACTCACTGATGGCGTCGTCTGAAACGGTTGTAAGATCCGTCGCCTTGACCTCGCTCAACTTATCCTTGGGCCAGCGATACGGCTTACGTGTGTCTGGGTGTTCGCCAGCGGCAACGAACTGCTGTCCCTCTGCTAAAATTTCAACACCGCAATCCTTGCCGTCGATCTCATAGACCCCGGTGCGCTGTTTCTTTCTTGGCTGTTCGCTACGGAAGACCAGCAACGACTTTGGTGCGTTGCCTATCCTCGACGGCGCGAAGCCTAAAATATCTTCTGCCAACTTCTCAACTTGCTTGGCACATTCTTCGTTCGTCACATCTATATCGACCGCTATGACATTGTGCTGCCCGCCCAGGACAACGCCAATGTTGCAGCCTTCATACTTATTGTACTCACGCGCAACGTCTGGCCGGTCAGCCCACCCTGTCAGGATAGGCCGCTTGCCTTGAACGGGCGTGGTATCGAACCCGTTGTCCGCGTAGATTTGGGCGCGTTCTTGGTACACTATTATGTCCTGAAAAAATGGGGGGCATGACGCCCCCCTAGTTAGAACTCTGCGTCGTCGTCTTCTTTGACGGCACCAACACTGTCGAAGGCGTCTGGTCGCTTGACCATCTTGGACATCTTTAAGACCGGCTCATAGTTGTTGCCGTGTTTGGTTTTGACCTTGTTGGTTTCACCGCAATCAACAACGGGCGCTTTGCCGTCTTCCTTTTTGGCTTCGTACTCTGCGTACAATTTTCCCACAGCGCCGGTCGCCATCATACTGTTGGCCATCCATTCACGAACACCACCCAACTGCTTGTCACTATATATGTTGACCTTAAAGCCGCGTTTGTGTTCGTCGCTTGGACGTGCCGCTTGTTCAGATAATGATGGGTCTGAAACAAAATCGGGCGCTTCGCCCGACATCATGCGAAGCCAACCCGTTTTGATGTTCTCAAGATCAAAGACGGCTTGGAACTCAGACACCTCAACGTCTTCGCCCTCCTCTCGTTTAAACCATTCGCCGTCCTTGGCATTAAATTTAACGGACGGTGTGAACGATCCATCGCTTGGGCTAGTTAAGTTCAACGGCATTTGTTTTCTCCTCTGCTTCCGTAGCGTGTTGATAATTGTTTAATCCGACAGCCTCGTAACCGAGATCTCCCAAAAACTTTTCGATCCGTTGCAAACGGTCAGCTAAGTCCTCGGCAACGTGCGATAGGCGGGAATAGGTATCCATTACGTTTGACACCTGTCCGCTTTCCATCAGTGCAGTCTTGGTAAGTTTGCCAAAAACGGTCAGTCTAATGTGGCAAGTCGTGTTGGTGTTTACGCCACATTGGCGCGCAACCTTTTTGTCGTCCCAACCGTCGTTGTATTCCCAAAATTCGCCAACCGATTTTCCGTTATCTTCGATTGTTCGGCTGATCTCGTACCGCTTTCGCGCAGTGACTTGTTTTTTTGGCATGTCATCGCCCTTTCTTTCAACATTGTGGCACGTCTTATTAAGCGCGGTGCCGTCAAGCGCCTAGAAACCGTAAACGCGTTTTCCCTCTTCCTTTGTGCGTGGTGAGGACCAGTAAAACGTGTCGTAGTTAGGGATAACCGACGCCGTTAAATCTTCCGGCGTGTCGAATTGTTGGATGAATTTCTGCAAACGCAGCGCCATCTGGCAGACCGCTTTCCAATCATCGGTGCTGTCTTCAAGAGTGTAGAGCGCCGCTTTCTTAGCCGTGACGTAAGCAAACTTTATGGCCCGGTTGCCCGCTGTCTGTTGGTAGATCGCGCCTTGATGCCGGTGTTCATATTTGATTGCAGACGGCATGCGGGTTGTCGTCTTCAAATCCCAAATGCTGTCTTCAAATTCAAAATCGGTGTAGCCAATGATAGGCACACTTAGCCCATCGACCTCGACCTCTACCCGACGCTGGTAGTCCACCATCTCTGGAGGTTCGCCATCCCACAATGTGCGATACTGTTCGACCATCGGCGCAATGTTGGCGGCTTCGCGTTCCTTTGCGTCGCTGTCAAAACCCAGCGCCGTGCGTCTAGCAAAATCTTTTTCTGCCTCTTCAACAGGGTCATCGAACTCACCGCCGTTGTGGAAGTGGGCGCAGCCGTGTTCAATCGCCAACCCCCGTGGCATGGCCGCACTGGGTGCGTCATATATTTTGTGATAATACTTGGCCCACCAATACCCCGTATCTATGCGGGCGCACATTAAGCTGGAATGGCTCAAGTGTTTTACAATGTCACTTAGTTCCATAAGCCATCTCGAAAAGTTTGAGCAGTGTGTCTTCAGGCAGCACGTAAATCCGTTCGCAACGGTCCTGGCGCACCACCAGTATGTCGGCGTCGTCCTGTGCGAGACTGTCGTATAAAAATTTGAACCCGGATTTTTTGCGCTTGGCTTCGACGCTAAAGTCTTCGATCCAAAGATCCGCTGCGTGTTCTTCGCCCAACTGAACTTTGTAGGCGCCACTGGCCAAAGTGCGCTTGGCAGTGAACCCGTGGTTAATCCAAAAGTCACGGGTTGTAGCTTCAAGCTCATACCCCCGCCTTTTATTTTTGTTGGGCATGAGCAATCTCCGATGCGGTTGCAAATAGATCGCGGGCTGTGACCAGCCGCTCCGTGTGTTCTTCAATTTTGAGAGTGTTTGCTATGGAAGGACGACGCTTGCCGATAGACCAATAATAGACAGCGTTGCGGCTGACGCCGAGTAACTTGGCGAACTGGCCGTAGGTTAAATCCCTGTTTTGTAGATACGTCCTTAGAAGCATCACAAAGATATAACAATTTGTGACATAAAAAGTAATGTCAATCTGGGTATAACGTGATACTAATAGAAGTTCACAGAGGGGTAAGGACGTGAAAAACAGGATACGCGAGATCCGTAAACGGCATGATTTAACAGCCGCACAATTAGCGCGGTTGTTGGATGTGCCGGGGCAACGTCTAAGAAGGTGGGACCGCCACGAGGTCAATCCACCCCGCGACGTATGCAGAATAATTGCTGAACGTTTCGGCTACTCAACAGAGTTTGTGGCGGGCGAAGACGACAACGACAACATCCAAAGTGCGACGGTCCCAACACAAACGATACCGTTGTATGGCCGCGCTGCTGCTGGGAATGGGGCTGTCATAATTTCAGAACCGATCGACTACGTGTCCCGGCCTAATTCATTGCAGAATGTTGACGATTGTTACGCTGTAATGGTTGTCGGCAACAGTATGGAACCACGGTTCTTTGAAGGTGAGATCGTAACCGTGCATCCGTACAAGCCCGTGCGTTTGAATGACTATTGTGTGGTGCAATATCAAAAAAATGGCGAACAGTTGGCTCTAATTAAGCGGTTTGTCACAAAAAATGGAGGCACTGTCACACTCAAGCAGCACAATCCCGATAAAGAAATTGAGATTGCCGCTGAAAGTGTAATCGCAATTCACTTTAT
The DNA here is from genome assembly GCA_002695905.1 of Parvibaculum sp. GTDB lineage: Bacteria > Pseudomonadota > Alphaproteobacteria > Parvibaculales > Parvibaculaceae > Mf105b01. The sequence goes on along the minus strand of NZQM01000230.1, from coordinate 24,830 downwards.
TTTATCCATACAAACAATTTAAAGGACAAAAAAATGAACGACGACGTGTCACCAATTGTTGAAAAAATTCGCTCATGTAGCCCTAAAACAATTAGCCATTGGCGAAGCGAAAATCCCGAATTTGCAACTGTGTGCATGGAACAAAGCGATTTAACGTTAGCACTTAGGCACGCTAAAGGCTGGTCTTCTTTTTTCATCCAATATTTGACCAGAGAAAGATCTCCTGCTGCAAAATTTTTTACTGCAACCCTTGCTCATCAAATATACTTTTATAATTTGCTAGGCACCCTTTGTGATGCGATTGTGTACCGTTCCAGCTATCAAGTTGGCGTTCCAATTTCAGATTCATTGTCAATAATAAAACGGGTGGGAGTAAGCGAATCAACTGCCCGTAGTGTCATTAAAGATTCTGTTTCGGCTAAATATTGCGTTGAAACGTACTGGCGAAAAGATAAGCGAATAAAATTAACCTACATTAGCCCAGAGTGCTTAACTGCTTGGTTACAAAATACAGGAAGCATGCTTTTCAATTTTGTTACTAATAGCGAGTTGCCTGAAATCCGACAGTTGATAGCACCCAACCAAGATGAGTTTTACGAAAATGTTATAATTGAATTAAAAACTGCTATCGCGGTTGATAAAGATAGTGGTAAAAATTAACGTTAAAAATTACCAGTAAAAATTAACAACGATAAAAATTGTAATCAAATTTAACCGTGCCATGATTAGTCTTGACAGTTTTTTGGGAGGTGGGCAAATCATGGCGAATCAATTTGAACTTTACCTTGAGTTGATTTCAATGTTGCGCGACAGCAGCCACACTGAAGACGACTATCCGCACATTTTTTCCTTTGCAGAACAATTACATAGCCACCTTTATGGGGTCAGTGAAAAAAATTTGTTGACAATCAATAATCACAAATGTGATACCAAAAGTTACTTATGTAGTAACGGAGGTGACAGTGATTGTAACGGAGAAGACTTTTCTTACCCCAGCAGAGGCAGCGCAACTACTTTGGAATGAGGACACGCCCTCCACAAGAAAGCGCATGTATAGATTTTTGCAGCGTGGACTTTTGAATGACGTTGCAGAGAGAAACAACCTACCCATAATCAAAGACGGCAACCGCTACCACATTCCGCGCGCTCTAATCCAGACGATGCGGGGTGATAGATGACCTGCCCAGAATGCGGCGGCAATAATTACGTCAAGCACGGCGACGAAATCAAAGCATGCAATGCTTGTCCAACACCCGACATCGATGAGTTTGATCCAATTAGCCGCCCCCGCCATTACGTAAAAGGCGGCGGGATAGAGCCGCTAGATTTTATCACATCACGCGGGCTGGATTTTGTTGAGGGCAACATCATCAAATACGTTGTCCGCTATCAAGAGAAGGGCGGCACCGTCGATCTGGAAAAGGCCAGATTTTATCTGGACCGATTAATCAAAAAAGAATTGGAGCAGGGGAATGGTTAGACGCCACCGCTCTTATGTCAAAGCAACAGCAATTCATAGCCAATCAGAAATGTCGAAGGCAGAGCAGCAGTTGCAGCCCTGGACTGTCATTGGCGTGCAGAAAGGATCTGGACAATGGCGCCCAACGAACTTGTGTCCCTTTGCGAATACCGTCGATCCGTTAAAGACGGCGAGGAAGGCAGAGCGCGAAGGCAATTTAGTATTAGCGACAAAGAAAATCGATACCGGCCACTACGAACTGTTAGCCAAAGTGCCGTCTGCCCAGAGTGCGACGGTGAAGGCGAAGCCGATTACGAATACACAGTCGGCGGCTACACAGAAAACGGACCCTGGCAATCCTACAGAACCTGCCGCGCATTTTGTGAAACATGTAATGGGTCCGGTGAGGTTTTGATCGATGAAGAAGATTGAAGGCAAACTAATCTCGTTGGGATATGGCGGGGCCATTGTCGCAACGAAAAAGAGAAGGACGTTTTGGCAAAAAATTAGGAGGGCAATATGTGGATCGCAATTTTTATCGTGGCGTGTCTGATCCTACCGGCAGCGTTTTAAAATGCAAAAACCAGATCATTGTAGGTTCTGTGGGTGCGTGGACATTTATTGTGAGGAAGGGTCTGGCCCGCACGTAGCAGGGTGGCGCTGTGAAGGATGCGGCGGGCACCAAGGGTGGCTTACTAAGATCGAATTTGCTGACGTGACAGATATAAAACCTCGACAAGCCGACATCGGGTTGTTCCGTGGTTAATGCCTATTTCGCCATTCTCTCAATTGGCAGCGCCATTCTCTCAGCCGTGCTGCTTGGTCTGGTGGCGGCTTATTTCATTTTTATGTGTCGAAAGACAAAACGATGAAATTTACCATTCTAATAATTTTATATTTTTTCAACGTAGATGATGATGACGGTCGCGGGTTTCACATCAGCCACTTAAATGGATTGCCGCTGTGGTTCGACACCAAGAAGGCTTGCTTCGATCACATCAACCAGAATTACAACTCGCTGCAAGGATATGTGGAACACTACTATAAACAAAAGGCGACCGTAAGCGAGATACGGTGTGTTGAGGCGAGAGGGCAGTGAGCCTACCCCCGGCAGACTGCCCGTGGTGCGGCCAACACTCGACGCAATGGAACTATGTGCGAGGGCACTATGAATGTCCGGTCTGTAAACGAAGTGTCGCAGATTGCTGCGATGGGGAACAGGCAGAGAAGGCGGGCGATGAATGAAATCAAAGTCCTTGACCTCTTCAGCGGCATCGGAGGGTTCAGCCTCGGACTCGAAAGAGCCGGACCTTTTCGGACAGTTGCCTTCTGCGAGCGAGAACCGTTCTGCCAAGCCGTCTTGCAAAAGCACTGGCCCGACACGCCAATCTACGACGATGTCAGAACCATCGACACAGATGGACTTGGAAAAATTGACCTTATATGTGGGGGATTTCCATGCCAGCCGTGGTCCGTTGCCGGGGAGCAGCGAGGCGCAGAAGATGACCGCGATCTCTGGCCGATCATGGCTGCCCTTATTGAAGACCTACGGCCTCGGTGGGTCATTGGCGAAAATGTGCGTGGCTTTGTTAACGAGCCAATGGGCCTCGAACGCAGCCTTTCTGACTTGGAAAGCATCGGGTATCAAGCCGTCCCATTTATTATTCCAGCTTGCGCCGTCAATGCCCCGCACCGACGAGACCGCGTCTGGATTGTCGCGCACTCCCGACGCGAACATGGGCAATCGCGGGGCGAAGTCACGGGAAATGTACGAAAAGAGTCTGCAAACCGGCGTTCACGCAATCGTGCTCAACGATCAGGTCGCGATGTGGCCGACGCCGAGAGCCGCCGAGTGGAAAGGGACAGGGCCGCTCGGCAGCAAAAGCCACAAACACCGCTTAGGCAAAGGCTATTTGGACGCGACAGTGCAGGAAGCGGAGCAGGTCACTGGGCAACTGAACCCTCAGTGGGTCGAGTGGCTACAGGGGTACGAAATCGGACACACCGACTTAGGGCATTGGGAAATGCCGTCGTCCCGCAAGTCGTCGAAAAAATCGGAAGAGCAATCATCACTACACAAAACGAAACAAGAGACAGCGCATGACGAATGACCCCTCGTTTGTTCTGCTCATAGCCGCCGTAGCGGCTGGGGTGGTCGTTGTCTCTTTCTTGGTAGCCGGGGTCGATCTCTTCTCCATCGCCGACCCCGGCTACTTTTTTGAGGATTAGAAATGGAACTAAAAAAAAGGCGCCCGTGCGTCACTGCGCGGACGGATAATTTTCACTTTTCAATTTCTTATGACCCCGACACCGGACACGCCGTGGACTTCTTTATTGTAGGACGGGGTAAGGTGGGGCAGCAGCTTGACGAGGAGTTGTATGAGCTAAGTGTGACCGCATCAAAACTGATGCAGGGGAAATGATTTACATAAAATTCTGACGGTCACGCACCGATTTACAAATCATTTACATACCAGCATTCATTTAGGGTGTACTAGAAGTCGTTAGGATGGTACTAAGGTATTGAGAAGACAGTAAGTTCTTGATTCCAATGGTGCGTTCAACAGGCTCATAACCTGAAGGTCGTAGGTTCAAATCCTACCCCCGCAACCAATGATATCAATGACTTAGCCGTCTTCTCTTTGAAGGCGGCTTTGTTGTATTTACAATTTATTTACAATTCTGACCCAGTTCCGGGTAAGGCTGTGACCTTCAGGTTAAAAGCCTGTGTTGCTTTATATATAACAAATGTTATATATAGAGTTACACAAAGGACGGAGGGCATCATGCCAACAATTAAAAAGATCCAGGGTGTTCGCCCTGTAATACCCAACAAAAAATATATTATTGATCTTAGAAATAAGGGGCTAGACGTAGAACAGGAGACGTTTTACGGCACTGCGAAACAGGCATCAGATTATCGGGACAAGTTGCTGGTTGAATTGAGAGAACCAAAACAAAGATTGGCGCATGAGCCACCGGCCAATCTCGCCGCTGCTTGTGATGAGTTTTTAGCTGAACAGCAAAAACGCATTGAAGATGATGAGATAGGTAAGGGCGAATTTACCAATAAAACACGTCATCTAAATCAAATGTGCGAAGTGCGTATTGGCAATAAGACTGTTGGAAGTTTGGCGTTACACGACGTAACAAAGGACGTGTTAAACGACAACGTGCGCCAGTCTATGAAGAAAAGATTGGCCGCAAAAACACTCCGGTCAACTTTCGTTACCATCAAACAATTTTTTACGTATTGTGAAAACGAAGATTGGATTTTGAAATCGCCAGCAAACGGAATAAAAATTTCGTTGAAGGGGAAGAAAAATAAAAGGGCGAGGGAAAAGCGGGTGATCGATCCGCAAGAGATAAAAGATTTGATCGAAGCGGCGCCGGAAACATACAAGCGGGAAATTGAGTTTGCGGCCCGGACAGGTTTGCGGGCAGGGGAGCAACGGGCGTTAACTTGGGATGCGGTAGATCTAGACTTGGGTTATGTGAACATTGTGTCAGCGATAAAATGGTGCGGCGAAGAGGATGAACCTAAAACAGAAAAAGGCGAGAGGTCTATACCGTTGCCCGGATCACTAATTAAAATGTTGAGAGAATGGAAGATGCGCCAGCCGCTGAAACAGCGCGTTAGAAATTTGGTGTTCCCAACACGTACAGGTGAAATTGCCAGCAGCGACAATTGGCGAAATAGGGGGGTGCAAGATACGATAAAAAAATTAGGCAAGCCACACATGACTTGGCATGATTTGCGACACTTCTATGCCAGCACGCTAATCTTCGACACTTCAATAGAGGGTCCAACCATTGCCTATTATCTAGGTCATCACAGTTTAGACTACACGTATCGTGAATACGCCGTGTACTTTAGACATGCAAAACGGGACGCAGAGATTGCTCAAATATTGGATGCTGCGTTTCAAGTTAATGGTCAGTGATTGATACGTTGCCATCTTCGTCAACATACGCAATCTTTACACCAAGATCGCGCTGTATTTTTTTTCGCACACGATAGATACGGTGTAGTTTAGTGCTGCCAGGGTTGGCTCGTTGAGAGTCAGCCTTGGCATCAAACAATTGTATTTCACCCGCTTTGTTCACCGCAATTAGATCAATGGGACCATCGTGGTTTATAAGTGGGCTGAATACCCAATATTCGTTGTCAATCAAATAGGCAGCTAATCTAGCTTCAGCAGCGGCGCCTTTAAAAATACTTTTAACGCTCACAGAACAACGCTCGTTCAGTAGCACGGCGACGTATTAACCCCGGCAACCGGCGACCCCGTGCCAAGGTCCATTTCGGGAACTCGTCGGCTGCCCTTTCAAATGCGCCCCTGTTTAAACAGGATCTCAGGGTGCTGGCTTTGAAGTTTCCCGTGCCGCAGTTGTAGGCGAACGACGTAATAGCAGCCCACTGATTTTCGTGAAGATTAATTCGTACCAATCGTACAAGTCGGCGCTCAGTCTTTTGGATGTCACGAATAAAAAGTTCGTCTGCCTCTTCCATAGTAATAGGCCGATGATTAGCAGTAACCCGGCGACCATCAAGACCATAGATGCTGCCAAAACCCAGAGTCCAAATACCCACGGGATCACGACAACACTCCAACAATGGGGTAGAAGTGTCGCCGTCGTGAACACCTTCAAACGATTTAATAAGTTTGATACCAGCTTCATTACAGATTACTTCGTCCATTTGCTGGTCAACCTGGCGCCAAACCAGAACATTATGACGGTACTAAAAATTCCATCCAACGCACCGCCAGCCATCAGCACGGTATATTGCTCTGCACTTATCCAGCCCATAAACACGGCGAGGTGTAGGAGTAGAAACAGCACGAACACGCAATAGGTGATAGTTGGACGAACCGACGCCGCGTAGTTGACCGTCCATTGCGAGGCGTTCTGCATCTCTGCTTGTGCTGTCTGTTGAACAGCGACGTTCTGTTCGCCGATCGAGGTGATGATTGCCTCGTCCCGTTTATCAGCGGCAAGCTGCGCCTGCATGGTTAGCTCATGCGCTTTGTCCCTGGCGTCTTGCTTGCTGTCCATCCATTTGTTGAACATTCCGGGGCCAACGGATGTAACGAGGCCCAGGACACTGCCTACGATTGAAAGCATTGCTCCCTCCTACTTTTCTACGCTTGGGTGTTTAGAATTGTGGATGTGTTGCAGGTGCGACACTTGATCCTGAAGCACTTTCAACTCTGCGCGGATGGTCGCCGTCTCGCGGTTGCGGGCTTCCAAACTTTTTACGCTGTTGATTTCTTTAAGCACATCGATCTGAGAAGAGAAGACGGCCCGCTGGCTTTCAGCGTCATCAAGCCGGCTGTCGAATGAGGCTTTGAATTTATCAAAGGCTTTGTGGAAGAGATCCAGGTCTTCCATGACACGAGAGAGATTGTTGCGGACGATGGCGTAACCGCTGACTATTGTCGCCAGCATAATTAATCCTTGGATTAGATGAGTGGCCGTAAGTTCCATTTAATGGCTGGCCTTTAACATCATCAACCCGTAGATACCGCCAGCAACAAATGCAATTACGGCTATGCCCTTTAATGTTTCTAACCCAAATTTTACCCAGAAAGATTTTTCCTCTTCGGCTTTCCGCATTGCCTCTTCTTTTTTCTCCCGCTGCCGCTTGTGCTTTTCGGCTATGCGTTTGCTGCGCTCAAATTCAATTTTTTTAAACGTATTCTTGCCCCATTTATTATCGATCTCGCGTTGCAATGCCTTGAGGTTTCGGGCGATCTGTTCCTTTTCCAAAACGTCTGCGGCGACAGATCCTAAAGAAGTTTCGTCGTCGTAGGCTGCGTCACCTTCCCCCGCCCTAATGGCCACCACTTGTTGGTTCCGACTTTTTGGCTTGTTAGTTTCTTCAGCTTTTTTGTGATTTTCTTGAGCCGAAAATAATTGATCCATTCCTTGGGCTATGTCTTTTATTCCCTTGGCAGATTTAACCAGCGTTCTGGTGGCCGCAATCGCCGCTGCTATAGTAACCGGGTCCATCAGTCTCTTCCCATCCACCGCTTTACTGTGGTGCTTTCCCAAATGCGTATGGACAACCACACAATGGTAAACAACGCCGCAACATCGGGCAGAAGGCTAAACCAACTTCCCAGCCCACCAGCAACGGCGGCTACATCGATCACGGCTTTAGGTTCCATTAGATTTTCTGACCTTCAGTTGCAGGTCGCGTAAGTTTAAAATTGTTACCGCTTGCAAAAGGGCAGAGCAATTTGTCCTCCCTCACGATCATCATCGTCCAAGTGCCAGTATTTGGATTAGCAAGAAGCAGCATGTCGCCCACAGAACCAAGCGTTGCCCGTGCTACCTGTTCTTCGCCGTATTGTGCGTGGAAGTTTTTGGCCCCAGCCGGGTCAAAGCACATCAATTGGGCCTGAGCGCTAGGCACAAAAAAAGCCGCTACGAAAGCGGCTGTCAGGGCGGCAAGGATTAGTCTCACGATGGGGGGGTGGGGAAAGTTATTGTCCCCAGAATGCTCTCATTGTCGTATTGCGAGGGAAGCGCCCGCAGATCAGCCCGGTACTGGGTCCAAGCGTCACTTATAGCGGGGCTGTCGGAAAGCGACATCCAATCGGTATCGGCCAGCAACCTGTCGCGCTCCCGCCGCAGTGCCTCAAATGCAGTGGCTGGTTTTTGCGCCTCAATTGTAGCTTCTGCGGCGTCACGTGCGGCCTCTTCCGCATCAGTAAATTGAACGCGATTTCCTTCGACATTATGGTATCTAGGCATTTTTCACTCCATAGACATTAATCTGGCCGCTTTCCATGTTGCCTGAACTGAAACTTAGCCTGATTGCATCAACATCGGCGGCGCTGTCTCTGACCGCTCCACCTTTTGCGATTTGGACAACACTTTCGGGCGTGCTTGATTGGTACATTAAATCCCAGGTTAATTGGGTATTTTTCGTGCTGGCTGGATCAAACAACCAAATATTTCCGCCTACGCCGTGTTCGCCAGTTGCGCTCCCAATCTTGTTTGCGTCCCCAGAAGAATTTCCTGTTAGACTTATTTTTGCGTCATCAGTATCAATATCTCCTTTGACACCCCCATCTGATATATTGACGCCGCTAGAGTTAAATACCCAGTTGTAATCAGTCGCGCCTGTGTCAAAATTTGACCCCCCATCTGTTGATGTAAGCATGTCAAGGTACACACCATCTGTCACGGGGATCACGTTTATTAGCATAAACACATAAGCATCATAGCTTGACGCATCGAATGACGTAAAAGAGTAAGTCGCATCGTTTGACAAAGTTGTGGCCGAAATAAAAGTCCACGCCCCGCCGCCAGCCAAATCCAATATGCCTTGAACAGTGTCGCGCTTTGTATTTCCACTATCCGATACATCGCCCAGCAAAATCGAATCACCCGCTGCGACCGTGACCTCAGTAAAATCTGCAACCAGTGCATCCTTAAGTTTCGTTTCATCAACCGCGTTGTTGGCAATCATGGCGGTGGCTACAGTGCCATATGAAACGTCCGTTCCATCGGATTGCAGAACAGTGTTAGATGACCCAACTGCCAGCCGCGCTGTCGCATTGCTGCTGTTGCGAACGATAACGTCACCGCGTGTTGTCATGGGGTCAGAAAGATCACCCGCATTGCCCGTTGCGCTAAATGCAATGCTAATCTCCGCACTGTTGGACATGGACGTTGAACCAGCTACATATGACACCGGCACTTTGGTGTATCCACTCGCATCCGTGACCGCGCCCGTGACCTTAAAAATAACCATTGGCGAGGCAGGGTTAGGGTTTCCAGCAATCGTAATGTAACCTTTTGTCGATTCGCTGGTGCTGTCATCCCACGATTGCACCCACGCGCTGATGTCTGTGGTGCCGTCGCTATCGTCCACATACATAATCGTAGCTGAGTTCAAGCTGGTGTTGTTGAGCCTGATGAACCCAGCGCCCGGATCAGCGTCTGCGGTCGTTGTCGAGTATTGCATGGACACGCCGCCCATCATTCCCGTCTGACCAACAGGAATGCCCAACGCCAAGGCACCAGTTGATGCGGTAAATGATGCAGTGGCTGTGCCGGGCGCACCGGAAGACGTGGCAACATTCGATGCCGTGACGCTACTCACACGGCCTGTAGTGTTTTCTAAGGCATCCGCGTCACTGTTCCACCCTAACAATTTTAACGACGATGGCTCTGGAAGTTTGGAAGACGCGCCGCCTGTGTAGGTGTCTGGGAACGATACAGACTTATCGATGTCCGACTGTTGCTCTTGAGAAATCATAATGGCGCGGTCTAGCGCAGTTTCATGCGTCTCAGCCGGAAAAGGATCGTTGGCAACGTAATCAGTTGTTTGGGTTTGTGTGGTCTTGCGTCGAATGTGCCACTGCACCGTATCGGCTGGTGCTGACCCTGCGACCACGGTGCCGGTAGATCCGTTGCCACCTGTTACGGTATAATGAGTGCTGTAAGACTTTGTTGCCTCTGCCCCTGTCGCAATCGTCCGTTCGATCACTTCAATTTCGGCACTGGCGCCTGTTCCTTGAAACGGGAACGACACGGCAAAAGACGTGGTTGATCCGTTCCCCGTGTATGACACTGAGGTTGTGGTAGAGCTAACTGTCATGGTGCTTTCCTAGTTAACGGCTTCAGTTGGCCTTATGTAGAAATCTTGTCCGGTTTCTTCGTGTACGCGCTTCTCGAAACTTCGCGCCCAACCGGGTCTTAAATATTCTTGTAACTGCCAGAAAAACAAGTAATCGACTGCAATTCGGCTGTAAAAAATATTGGCTCCAGGTATCATGCTTTTAGCAGCCCGCATTGCCTTGTTTGATGCTTTGTCAACATCTCCCCTTGCAAGATCAGCTAATGCCTTTGCAGAGCGGATACCCGTGCCGATAACTGGCCCCCCAATAGCTTCTAGCACACCTTCACCAAAACGTTCTTTGCGTCCGACCGTGCCAATAAAAACATCACCATAAAACCCAAGACCACCAGAAGTTGCCATCGCGCTAAGTAAGGCTTTCGGTCCAATTTCGCGTGGTTCCTTGCCAGCAGCAATGTCTTTAAGTGTGGTTGCAAGGTATCCGTACACGGCCATACTAGCAGCTAAGTGCAAACCATACCCAACTCGCACACCTTCCCCTTTCCACGCACGGCTTAATATTTCGTTCCAGTAACTAACGCTAAAAGATTTTAGGTGCATGCCAACAATCATCATCTCCGTTAAAGGTTCGCCACGTTTTCCTGGCGTAATAAACGCTTGTGTTCGCGCCCCTGGAGTTAGCACCGCGCTATCAGCAAACCCGTTAAAAAACTCTTTCATTTTTAATGAAAAATCAGGGTTGTCTAGCGCGTCTAAATCTAAGTAAGCCTTACCCTCTACCTCGCGTACTGCTGTTCCTAATGTTGCAAATTCGTCGGCTGTAATCCCGTATGCAGACATTTCACGACGCAAGGTAACATTTAATCCGTCAAACGATTTTCCAATTTGCCGCGCAATAAAGTTAGATAGGCTCAGAGCAACAGAAGTTTTTAAAGTGTCCGTCAACCAATTCATACCCGTAATTCGCATGACGCCGCTTAATAAGAACGAACCTTGGCCTTCCATTCCTTCTGCACCCAAAAAACGAGACTGCACGCCACTGATTAAATGCTCCATCCCAACAGCAAGGCTGTCAGCAATCTGACGTTTTTCACCACTACGACGCCCCTGCAACAACCCTCCTAAAACAGACTTATGAGCTTCTAAAAAATTCATACCAACTTCAGATAGTCGCACTGAAGAAGTCCCAATGTCAGCAACAGAAGTAAGTGTCGTGCCGCCAAGCAACGCGGCGCCCGATAAGTTTTTTAATAGGTTAATTCCGCGTGTTAAAAGAAAACCCTTTGAATGATAAACAGGTAAAATTGATCCGGCACCAGTTACGCGGTTATAGTAATGTTCTAACTTTGCGTCGTTAATTTTATTAGCTATTTTTGCATTGTCGCCAATTTTAGCGCGGGCGCGTTTTACTAAGTCATCCAACATATGTTTAGGGTTCGGTCCTAAATGCTGCATTGCAGCAATACTGCGACTAAGCATGTCAACACCGCCAAAGAACGATGTGCCAACGTCAGGGCGACCATATGCCTTCATATATTCCCAAGCAGCTTTGCCATCTTTAAAATGCAAGGATCGATGATGGCTTAATTTTTTTCCAAGATTACCTGGACCTTTGAACACAGGGTCAGCGGACAAATCTTTGACGTAATCATCGTGTTTCTGCTCAGTCGTCAAAGTTTTGTATACGTTGTTTAAATACTTTCGTTTAGCAGCATCAGTCATTGGACGGCCAAACGTGCGCTCTTCGTCCAAATATTTCATTATGTCTTCTACCCACGCTTCTTTTGTAGCGCGGATAATTTTCATGCTGTCGTGCGACTGTTTAACTAAGTAACCTGGAATGCGTGCAATATCAGCGCCATATTTATTGGCTTGTTTACGCAAGTAGTCGTTTGTCTTCTCCATAGCTTCAGCAATAATACGGGCTGTCTTATTGCCGCTGCTGCCGGGTTCATAACTCTCAAGCATCAAGGCTTCGCCGTTTCTTGCTTTTCGCAAAAAACTTACTGCCTCTCCTCGTGGAACCCCTGCGTCCTCCACTGCTCTAAAGAACAATGCGTGGCCTATTTCCCCGTAAGCGTTTGCTGTCGATTCGATGGATTTTTTGTAAAGGCTGTTGCCCTCAGTCCGGGATAAAATGCTCTCTAAAAACGCGGGTATATCTTCTTCGGGAACTTCGCGTAACTGCTGTATAAACCTCAATCGCGTTTTATAATTTAACGCCCTGTTGCGCTTTTCGTTAATAGCAGCGCGTTCCTCTTGCGCCACCCTTTCGTTAACGGCTTTTTTTAACTCAGCGTCTAGGTCAGCAACATTCTTGTCGGCTTGCAGCCGTTCTAAAATATCAACAACCTCGTCTTTTAATTCCTTTGCTTGCTGTTCGTTCAGGTTCGGCGCAGCTTGCCGGATGGTTGCAACACAATTATCAAACGCCATTAGAACAGCCCCGCTAGTATACACGCAGCGGCTTGCTTATATCCGTCGCCCGTTTGTTTTGCTTCTTCAATGGCATTATCCGCTGCTTGCATGTCTTCGTCTGATTTCTGCACTGCATCTTTCAAAAATTCATCTTCTTCAAGTTCTAACTTTAATCTTTCTACGTCAGCCAATGCCTCATCAATCTCTCTTTGCACAGCAACGTCATCGACAATATCTGGCGTGTTATCATAGGACCGTTGCGCGGCCTCAACTGTTTGCCGCTCTTCAAAATCAAAAATTCTGTTTTCTGGTGAGTGTGAACGCAACACAGCGTCAGCGCCGTAGTCAATGTCAGGGACAACGCGGCTGTTGGCAGGGCCAGGAAACTCTGTTGTCGATGTGTCAATCCTTGACATGCGGACGCCGGGTAGTTCTGTCGGTAAAACTATATTTTTAGCGTCAGCTTTTATAGTTTCTAGGATATTTTTATCAGTTGTTTTTAAAACAAAATATTCGTTACCAATTTTTGCAACTGTACCGTCGTCAATTATGTTGGCCTTAACTAAAGTTTTCTTTGCTGCGGTGGCGTCTTTTTTCTGTTGAAACGAAAGGTAAGTTCCTTCAGGAGTTCGCTGGATAAGTTCTGTGGGTATGTCTAGTGCTGCTTGGTAAGTGCCGTCCTTGTTCTTAGCAAACTGTGCCTCTAAACCATCTTGATTTTGAACACTTTTTTGGAGGCTAAAATATTCCTCTGCTGTGAGGTTTTTGCTTATACCAACTTTAAACGTTCCCGTTGCATCGCCGCCCAAAGTTACAGGGTCTAAAATGTCTTCTACCCCGTCTACAATTTGCGTTCTTACTGCGCCTAACTCTGGATTGTAAACGCGGCTCAATGCAGTGCTGCTTTCAAGATCAGCACGCAGTATGTAGTCAGCACCCTGCACAATTCTGCCAGTGGCTATTTGGCCAACGGAAGCTGAAATTGTAGATTTTTTTGCTTCTGTCGAAGCGGCTTCAACTGCCTCCCTAACTTGGCGCTCTATTACAGGCGGTATAAATCTATCTTTTAAAATACCGCCAAAACCGTGTATCCCACCGCCCAATACAGAACCAAACGCTAAATTGGCAAAACTGTCATATAGATCGTAGTCCGCTTGCCGGTCTTGTGCTGTTGCATAGACAATGGGTTCTAAGTAAGCAGTGCCGACAGCGCCCTCTACCACGCCTCTTTTAGCACGCACAGAAAAACGTCCGAAAGTTGAAGCTGTTTGTTTTAGTTGTGCTGCATATTTAGCGTGTCCAACAAACGGCACAAATGCTGTTGCAACGTTAATAGGGTCAAGCAATGACGCAAACAGACTAGACCCCAACACCCCAGTTGTTGTTGCTAACCCCTCTCTAGCATTTGCAATAACTGATTTGCGGCTTAACTCTTCGCGCTTAAAATCAATCAAGAGGTTTAAACTTTCGTCTGTTTCGCCTTCAGACGGAAACAGATCCGTAGTCATTTCTGCGCTGTTTATTCTTTCCTGTTGCTCTCCCAGGGATAGCACTCGCGATACGTCGCCGTATTTTGTAGCTAAATTTTGGTTTCTAGCCCTGCTTAAAGCTAAATAGTTGTATAACGACATTGAGGGGTTTTCAACAAATGCTGCTTGCCCCGCCGCTAACATTGCGTCAGAAGTGCTGTACTGCAAGTTAAGCGGCCCTTGTCGAGATGTTATATTTTGCGGGAAACGTTGCGCCATAACTATTAACCGCCACCTCGACCTTTAAAAATACCCCGCACATATTTTTGGTGTGCTTTTATCTCATCATCAAAATTTGCTGTTATCGGTTTGCCCGTTGCGTCCCGCACAACTTGCCCTGACCCGTCTGTGAGTTCAGCACTGTTGCCGCCCTTTTTTATAAGCCAAACTGTGCCGCCAGAACTCAACAAAGAATTTATCTTTTCTTGTGCTACCTCGTCAGTGTCAGTTTCTAAGATCAAAGTTGAAAACTGTTTTCTGTCGTATTGTATGTCTGGATTACGCCGCGTCCACGAAGATAAAGATTTTGCAATTCTGCTGTCATCAATTTCGGCTATGTCGCTTTTCGGTATGATGCCACGCAAATTGGGCAGGGCAACAACGGTATAATTTTTTTCGACAATATCGCGGTATGCTTTATTCAGAGCTTTATCTAAAGTCTCATCATTACGCATGTAATCTAATGCTAAAATTTCTACAGCCTTTCTGGCGGTGCCAGCCATAGCTGTGCCACGGCTCCCAGCAGCATTCATTAGCTCATCCATTTTAACGTTGAGAGCGCCATTAAAACCCTTGGTATCAATACCTTCCTTCAATTTTGCCATGTTTCCAGAACCGATTGCGCCTATCAGCCGGTCTTGTGTGAAGGGGTCGTCGATTAATAGAATTGTACCAACACGGTCATCTAAATTTTTTGCAGTTAATTCTGAAAGCAAGTTATTAAAGTCATCACCCATAACGTCGCGTAGATTTTGCAATTGTTTGACAACAGCTTCGGGATCGCTGGCCATGTTTTTAGTTAAAGTATTTGCTAGATTTTCGGCAAAATTATCTGGGAACATTTTGCGATTTATTTCAGGCATGCCAAGCCGGTCATACTCTGCGTCTCTTAAACCCGACAAACGTTGATACGCCTCTACGTTAGTTGGGTCTGATCGAAAATCATCGTAAGCCTTTCTAACGACATCACTAGACTTCATCGCTGCCATTGCTGGGTCTTTTAATCTATCATCTAAAATTTGTCTCTCGGCTCTCTGAATAGCGGTTGCTTGCGCCATGTCTTGCGAAGCAAGGTCGAGGTCAGCAATGTTTCTTCCTTCGTCAACATATTGTTTAGCGAGTTCTGTTACCTCCTCGTTAGACATTGTTTGCAACGTGGCAACGTGATTACCAAATTCCTTGGCGTCTACTACTTGCTTCGCCAGCAATGCACGTAGTTCTTTATCGTGTATTTTATTTTTTATAAATTCAGGATTTAAAAACGGCTCTGCACCTTCTGGCAATTTTGCTCCGCTCGAAATAACCCTGACAGCGGCTTGCACATTTCTATTTGTTTCTTTGTCTTCTGCCAATTGTTCAGTTTTAATTTCGCGCTCTCGTTTTTCTATTTCTACCCGTGCGCTTTTGGCAAACTTTGCACGTTGTTCGCCAGTAAGGTTTTTATATTTGTCGGTGCTTTGTACATCTTGCTCTAAAGCATTTGGGTTTTTCGCAAGGTCAAATTTAGCTTGAGCACTATCTGCATCGTTTAAATAACTATTAAAAAGCCGCGCCCCTTCATCCGCTGCAATTACCCTGTTGTTCACAGATCCCGCAATCATTTCGCGCACATTATCTTCACGGGTTTGTCGGTCTAAATCCGTATCGTCATACCGGATTGCGTTGACCGTGCCGCTTATGCCGCTAACAAGATTAGCCTCTAACTTTTGACGGCCACGAATAATGCCATCTTTCTGTACAGCAATCTGTGAGCGTGCCACCAACTCACGGGCTGCACTGTCAAAAGAACGCTGGGCATTCATCGACAGACCGTTGCCCGCTTTTGCAATGATTGCCTCTGACCGTTCGGCAAAAGTACCCATTGCAGAAATTGGATCTTCTGTTTGCAAATCTAATTCTAATTGTTGCAGCTTTAGTTGCGCGTTGACCCTTGCTTGGTGTGCTGCATCATCATCCGCTGCCTTTAATAGACCAAAGCCTACGCGTGCCAATTGATCGCCAACACCAGCAACCGCCCGGCCAATATCGTTTTGTTGCGATACACCTCGCGCACGCTGCACGCCTGATGTCGTTACAGCCCTGCTTTGGGATGTGTATGTGGGTATTCGTGCCATACTATGTCCTTAGAACGGGTAATACTGGCTGTAAGAACTTTGTTGAGGGATCGATGATAAACCAGGTTTTTTTGCAGAAGGCATGCTCATGGCAATTTGACCGCCACCCGCTGCCAACGTACCAGCACCACTGATAAGGCCAGCCGTCATTGCCGCATTGCCTTGCGCTAAAAGACCACCAGCATTTGATCTGTCTTGTTGTGCGCCAATCATATTGGCGCGGCTCTGTACTTCGCCCTGGTGCAGTCTGTTTAAACGGTCTAGCTCAAACTCTGCTGCCATGCCGCCAAGAACGTCTAGTGTTGTACCTTCGTTTATAACGACGCCGCTTTTAGCAAAGGACACTTGGCCCTGTGCTAATGCAACCTTGCGGCGCCGGTCGATGGTATCAGCATCTGCATCAGCGGCTTGCGTTTGCATAATGGCATTGTTTTCGGAAACTTTGGCGTTGTAGTTTGCAAGCTGCGCTTGGTAGTTTGCGTTCTGTTGGGCCATGCGGCCCTGATACACAGCACCCCCACCTGATACTAAGGTTCCTAGAACCGATGACGCTATTGCTGCTTCAATGGTACACATAGTTACCCCGAATGCGTTATAATGCGCGTGATGATAGAAGACAATTCAAACGGCAACGGCTGGGCCTGTCTCACGCTAACTTGCCCTTCTGTTTCCCAAGAACCGTGGAACTGCACAGTCTTGTCGCCTGTAAACAACGGCGGTGATATGTCCATTGGCGTACTGCCAGCACGAAACTGAACTTCGTCAAATGAAGATCCGTTAGCGGCAAACTCTGCACCTAACGTATCTAAAAATCTAAAAGTTGTTTCAAAGACACGCTTGGTGCGGCCCTGTGCGCTGCCATCGTCGCCACCTTGCTCTGGTCGTAGCGTCTTAACTGTTGACGTGTAAGGAAACCCAATCGTTGCCTTTGTAACCGTTGGAGACAGCGACGATATTGCACCGCTGGTTACGGCCTGATTGGAATAGACAGAGCCGTCGCCCAACACACTTACCGTCTCGCTTTCCAAATGGTCTAGCCCGGATATGGTTGACGCTGCCGTACTGTCATAGGTCAATGCGCTATCTGCAAAGATGCAGTTAATCTTGTTGCTGCCTCGCAGCGGATCAAACTTGTTAGACAACACTTCAACATAGCGCCGTGTTGTTCCGTTGACCGTGCGTTGTACTGTAATCCACAACTCGTCCTGATTATCGCCGGGTATAACCGTGACACTTTCAACCTTGGCATTTTGCCGAAAAAACTGTGTGGATGCGCTTGAGGCGTCGGCAAGTGTTATGGTTGCTTGTATTAGCGCCTGGTCTTTTGTCTCCGCTAGTTTAATCGTGTTGCTATCGACAACGTGGACAAAGTATTTGGTGCCGTCCGTTAGGCCACCAACAACCTCGCCACCGTTTGCGTCGTAGGTTACAGCGTCACCGGACGCATACCCGTGGCTGCTGATCGTTATCTGGTTGCTGTCTACGCTGCTGGCTGAATTAAAACTTTTAGATATGTTGCCGCCAATAACATGCTCATGCCATGCGACAACCTCCTGATCCCGCAAGTATGTAAGACCAGCCAGACGCCCATCGTCTCGTACAGCCCACACAATGCTGTCCGGTTCCTGTTGAAACGACATTTCAACGAGGCCTTCGCCGGTCACATTCTCTGCAAGGATAGTAAGATCCGGCGACACAAAACTGTCTGTTGCTAGATCGAAAGACAACTCCCGCAGTTTGCGCTGGTGAAATTGTATAAAGAGTACGCGGCTGTCTATTCTAATTGGTCTTGTAGTATGGCAACCCCGTGTGCCTTGTCTAACAACACGAACGTTAGAAGGCGTGACACCTTCCTGTTGCGTCGATGACGTTAGCGTAAATTCACCACCAGCAGTGCCCACGGCCATCACAGCACCGGCAGTGAGCCAGCGAATACTGTTAACCTCATCCGTTGCAATCGTGTTGACAATGGCGCCCGTGTCTAACGCACTTGGGGCAAAGTTTTCAAACTCACCGGAACGAGAACCAAAGATAGTTTGAGGCTGTTCGGTTGTCCCGCCAAAAAATAGACGTTGCTCGAAGAACGCTACAGCAGACGGGTAGCCAGTTGTGCCAGAGAACGCACCCAACCGCCAATCGGTTTCAGCAGACGTACCGCCAAAGTTTTTGTTTACGTCAGCGTCAACGTTAGTCGTGCTGTTAATATCTGTGATCGTTGCGTTGCCGTAAACAACGCCGCCGTCGTCTAGGTACTTCCATGTAACGCTGTTATCAACAATGTTTTCACCTTCGCCACTTGGCCCACCAGAACCGGCTGACGTTCCCGCTTTAACACATTCATATACATTGCCGCTGTTGCGCCGCACGTCTCCCACGGAAAACGATGTGGACGCTGCCCATGCTGTTGCTTGGTGGCCAATGCGGATCAGTCTGCCAACATCTGTTGATAGAAAGCCGCTGCCCCCGTTAATGCCAGTGACTGCACTCGCGGCAATGGTAATGCCGGTGCCTGAAACTGCACTAGGAGTAAGTGTTGTCGTCGTAACGTTATCTTCTAAATATGGCCCGTCCTCGAACGTGACCTCTGACAATGTAAAATTCGTATGACCCGTGCGGCTTAATTTACGCGGAGCATATGACGGATGTGCGATATACATCACGTCGGCTGTTTGGGCATACTGCAACTCGAACAATTTGGCCGTTTCAAACGGCGTCGCTATCTCGTAAACGCGGGCGGCTGTTCCTGCGCTGCCATATGTTGTGAAGCTGGATGTGTTGACGTTGGTGCCGTCTATATCTGTTAGCTCAAATGTATTGGTGCCTTTGTTGGCTACCTTAAAGTATTTTCCGTTCACTTCCGTCATGCCCACAACTGAACTTATGAACACAACATCGTCGTCGCTGAAGCCGTGGCTAGTGGCTGTGACCACACCAGGGTTAGCTTTCGTAATCCCGCTTATTGTTTTGTTGGCTTCTAAGATAGAGCCTTGGTCTTTAAAAAACCGAAAGTATTGGTTGCCCGCTTCTAGGCAATAGGCTTGTTCTGTGTTGAACCGAAACGGTATCAACCGCGATTTTGCGCTGCTGGTTTTTGTTTCATTGATAAACTTTGTACCTGGGCGCCGTGATATGCCGCCGTGGGGCAACACAACAAGGTTGGTTAGTTCCTCTGCACCATTGGCATATTTGTTTAAATCAACACGGCCAAACAGGCGAGGGGATAGCTGCCCTGCTGTAAAATTTGTTTGGATCGCAGTTACACGCGACATTAGCTACGGCTCTCCAGCCAATCAAGTTCGGTTGCCGGTTGCGCCTCTTGTGCGTCAACGCGGCGTGCTTCTGCTAACTTGGTCGTATACAACGTTTCCATATTCGACAGCACAGTCTGCGAAGCCGTGATTTCATAAGCAATGTCTGCTGCTAGACGCAGCGCAAAGGTTTCAGCGAACAGCGCATCAAATAGCGTTGGGTCTTCGACCTCACTTACATAAACAATGTTAAGGGGCGCCGCTGCGTTAGAGACGATCTTGCGGCCTTCAATGATCCAGTTTTCGGTGGTGTCTACTTCGACAACGCGAAGACAATCAGACGGCCATGTAAAAGCATTTGTATATTCATAGACGGGTGCCGTTGTGTCTGCTGCCAATGCGACACGCTTAACGGCAAAGTTCCACGGGTGGCCACGCAACACTTGATTGCGGGATTGTTCGTACATCCGGTTGCACGCGCGGGCCTCTTTCGTATCGTCGGCCAGCGACGTTATCGGCTGCGCTCCTAATAGTGTTAGGGCGCGGTTGGATATGGATACGAATGTGTTGGTAGCCATGTTTTAATCCTAAAAGAAAAGGGGCGGCTTGCGCCGCCCCAATCCGTTACGAAACGCAGTAGTGAATGATGAACGAAAGATCTCCTTCCGTTCCACCGGCTGCGGCCATCGTTATCGCAATGTAATAGTAACCTCCGGGGTCTGTACTTGCCCCAGCGATTTCATACATTTTTTTGCCAACGGTGTTGATGTTGGATGCTTCATGGCGAACGTCTGCCATAGCACCCGCATCCGCAACCGTTGTTGCAAAGATGTCTTCGTCAACAACAACACCGGCTGTGGTGTAGATGCCAACATTGAAAGTGTTACTGCCACCAAGCGTGTCTGAACCTACGAAAATGTGTGGAACAGTTGCATTACTTGGAATTGGAGCAAGCATGAGAATATCATTATCATCACTGTCTCCAGCAGCTACGACGACGGTTCCTTGAGCTACACGCATAACGCCATGTAGGTTAGAAACATCATTCATCGCGGGAGGGCTGGCTTCGAAGTTCGTAACCAGCGTTGAGTTAGCTGTACCCATTAATCAATCCTCCTTAGCTCGGATCGCATTCGATGTAGCCAACCAACTCTTCCTGCATCCTCGTCGCGCCTATTGCCATAGAAGCGAAGACTTGCTGGGAGTAGTTTTTGTCGGCACGTTCGCTCACGCGAACTTGTACATCTTGGCCAACGGCCAGAACGATACCGGGTTTCGCGTAGAACAACACCTTGTCGTCGGCGTTAGCATCTACACTAATACGTTGAGTTCGTATGAAGGAAAAACCCAAAAAAGTTGAAAGCTCTCCTTGAACTAACGCTTTGACCGTGTTGAAATCTGACGATGTAACAGCGGTTTCGGCCAACAGATTTTTAAGCTGTTTGGCGTTAACGACACAGTAACGCTCGATCTCAGGATCAATGTCAGATGAGTCCAAGACTTCCTTGGCTGCACGTAATTTAGCTACGTTCAGGCCAACGTCGGCAGAACTTCCACCAACTTGCACGTCTACCGTATTGGCAGATGAGTAAGCGGTGCTGGTTGAACCATCGACGCCAGTGAAGGCAGTGCCATCAGCAGCGGCGACAATCTCATCATCCATGGCCCGCCCCAGAGCAAAAGCGCTTTGCTCTGCGTAAGGACCGGCAGGATCGATAAGCATCCTCACCTTGTCTTCTTGGTCAATGTAAATGTTCAATCAAGATCGCTAATCTTGACCGGCCTTTCGGCACCCTACAATTTCTTGCAGGATCGGACTATATTATCACCCTATTGCTAGGGGCTAGGCGCTTCCACTTCGCTTGAAGTGTACTCCTTACGGATAGTCTCTGAACGTTCCCGGTTAAGGGCTTCGCTGCTGATTGGCATATCTTTGCAGACTTAGCTTTCCAGCAATTCACCTAGTTTGTTCACGCTTATTACTAAGCGGCGACCCCATTGAGGTCGGCCCAATCATAGTCCACAAGGCTTACGCGGCGCCTCGCATGTGGAACATCAAGTCTGGGAGTATCGGAGTGACGGCTGGTTCGTTTAGAAGCAACGGTAGTGCCCAACTGCTCGAAGTAGGCATTCTTGCCCGTGACTTGTTCAAGACGAACGCTGTCACGAAGGCGAGAACCCTTCTGTTGTACGAGATGTTCGACGTTACCTTTATACTGCTCAACGAATGCCGTGGTAATTTGAACACTCATTGTGTTCTCCTTTTTACGGTTAAGTTGAAGTAAGGTTTCATCGACGTGTTGTCGGGTATCCCGGCACGTCTACGGTTTACAGTCCGTCTCTGCGTTGTCTTTCCAACTGTCTTGCGGGGGCGTGAACCTTGTCCGCTACGCTGCTTGATCAGGATGCGCGAACTCATAAAGTTGCGTAAGCCGATCATTTAGAACTTTGTTTTCTGGACTTGTTTTATCCATTAAAGCTGGATTGGCACGGATGCGGGATATCTCTGCCCGTGCATCTTCTGGCGTCATACCAAAAGACCCGGACACTTCTGCATCCTTAAATTGCTGCCCGGAACTTAGCTCGGCGCCAACTTTTGCAAACGCACGAACCATTTCCGGGTGGTTGCCCAAGCCGCTCTCATTAAGCAAATCCACTAATGTGTCTGAACCGAAAGCACGAACGGCACGACGGGCTAACCCAACCTTCTCATCGAAGGAATTGCCGTACTCTTTCTTTAGTTCGTTGCCCCAATCTTCGAAAGCACGTTGCTGGTCAAGTGCCATGTCTTTCTCTTGACCGATTGCCCGCTCAACAAACGCATCGTGTAAACGCTGCGCCATATGCGCTGGCACCTTTGCTTCGTGTGCCTTCTCTCTAAACCACGCTGACATATCTTGGTTATAGTTTTCGTAGCCTTGCGGAACAGCTAACTCATATCCTTCAGCCGTTTCCGGGGTGCCAAGTTTATCCCAGCCTTCCCATTGACTAATGTCCTGGCCTTCAACCGGCAACGGTATGCGGTCTGTACCGATCTGGCGTTCTAGGTTGACGTAGCTTTTGACCACATCGTCGGTGGTCTGCCAACCTTTGTTCTCTACGAAACCACGATGCTCATCCGACACCCATTCCGGGGTTGTCAGACTTGTTGTGGCTTGTGCAGTTTGTACATCTTGTACACTTGTTTCGCTAACGGCGCCCCCTTCAACAGGGTTGCCCGCATCAGCGGACCCTTGCTCTTCTTCACTCATCAATAACTCCAATTCCTATTTTCATGACTTGCTCGTCATCCAGGCCAAGGAACGAGATGATGCGACGTACCATGTCGCGTGTTCCCTCTAGATGTTGAACCTCTTCCGGTGCGCGTACTCCTGTAACTTGAAACAACCCACTAGCCTTCATCATGTCACGCAGCACCACTTGTCCTTCCGGCACATTCATAAAGATGTGGCGGTAGGATTCGACCAACTGTTTCTGGGTGGTCACTGTTGGGCGGCTTGACTGATTTGGCTAATCTTCAACGCCGCGTCAGCAGCTTGCGGCGCTGCTTGTACGGCTTGCTGTAATTGTTGCTGTTGTGCGCGGCCCTGGCGTACTTGTTGTATCTGCTCCTGATCGTTCAGGATGCTTTGCGGTACACCGTTTACGTCGGCCAAGACCCGCGTGATTTCGTCAAAGTTAAAGTTGTCCATCACAGACGGATCTACCGCTGCAATGGGTTGAACCATTTCTAATGTTCTCAAGATACCTACTCCCTCTTCTGACTTCATCGCACGCGACAGCGGCGACACATACTCAACTTGGTATTCCTGTCCTTGTAATATCTCTGGCACTTCAGGCAACAATCCTTGGCGTGCAAGGATGCCTAGCTCTCTCTCAATCAACGGGCCTAGCGTTTCCGATTGTTGCCGTCCTACGGTCGGTGCTAACAACGCGCCTTTCTCTTGCGCCCGCTGCAATACTTCCGTTGCAGTCATTGCCGGACTATCAACAAGGATCTGAAATAAAGTCACGAGGAAAGCATCGTTAATAGTACGGCGCCGTCGCTCCATCATGTCTTCGCCAATGTCAGGACGGCCACCTGTATTAAGTGGCTGTATGGGCGCCTGTGTTCTGCCATCCAACCGGGCGAACGTTGCGCCACCAGCCCGTGTGTTAACGGGCAGTATTACGCCGTCGTCAGCTATAAGCAGGGGCGGGTCTACAACTTTTTCACCAGCGCGGATAACCACGCGGGACATGGCCTGTAACATCTTGATGTCAGGAAGCACCAGCATCGCTGGGGATCGACCATATGTTTCACGTGGGCCAGTGACGTAGCGGCTAATGATGTAAGGGAAATCTTCGTAGCCGCCTTCTTCTATAACGGTCTTGGTTTTTGTTTCGTAGTACGCTGACCCAAACTCCATGTTGATGCGGTCGCGCATAGACACGTCGCGGTCTGTACGAGGCGCCACAACATGCAACAACTCAACGCGCTCATCAGGATTGTCGTTAGCTTTGTCGCGCACTTCCTTGCTGATGTCTTCGTCGTTAAACATCAGCGCAACTTGTCGCGCCGTGCAATCCATCTTCCGGTACACGGTATCAATGATGCCGTGTTCGTTCTCTGCGATAAACATGTCCGACAGGTGAACAGCGCGGTAACGGAAACCCTCGTCAAACTTCTCGTCAACGAACATGCCGCCCGTGCCGAAAGCGCCTAACGACAAATACCCTTCGTGCATTTGTGATGCGAAGTTGGCACGGGGGGCGTAGCGGTAATGGAACAGTGCGTTCTCTACAGCGTCAAACCATGCGGCGACCTCTGGAACGCGGGACAATTCTGGGTCACTGGTGCGAAGCGTGTGCCACCTTGCACCACGCGGCGTCAGTAAACTCTCAACAGCAGCGGCGAAACGTTCAAGGGCAAGCGCACTTGTGGCGTCATACATCTTGTCTGTGCGCTTATCGCCAGGGGTGCGGGTGCCAGTGAACTCAGAAGAACGCGGTAGCACTCTCTCTGAAATCTCTTCCCACAGGCTTTCCCATGTGCCGCGCTTACTCTTCATCCGCTCGTAGCGTTTGAAGATTGCGTCAGTGTCTTGAAAGTCCATCAGACCCCCAGCATTGTTGTTTTCTGTATCGCGCCAACATCAGTGTTGCGCGGGACGCCTTGCATGATCGTGCGCCCTTGGTAAGTACCGCCGCCCGTTGTGGACATGGCAGAACGTTGCGCCTTGTCTAAACGGGCGCCCATAGAACTCT
>NZQM01000229.1 GCA_002695905.1 Parvibaculum sp. | reverse complement strand
AGCTTTTCAAAAAACAGGAGGAGCAACCTCGTTTAGAGGACAGTCTCTTTTAAACAATAAACGTCCAGAAGACATTATGTTTGAGGACAGGGGAAATTTTTATTTTGATCCTGTTTCACAAGAAGTTCAATCTAAAGGCATTTCTTTATTAGGAGGTGACCCAAATGCTATTGCTACTTATCAGGCAGGTATTCAAGATCCTAATTTTCAAATTAATAATTATTACGCAGTAAAAGAACCAACCAAAAAAGAACCTAAAAAGAAAACAGATCCATTTGAACAAATGTTACTAGGGCAATTGTTTCGAGGTCTTGATACTAATCCTAATGCTACTGCTAGTCCTTTCCAAGGTATGCTTAAAAAAATTACAGAAGAAGATGCATCAAAATTGATTCAAAGCTATCAAGGTTATGGTGGGTTTTATTAATAGTAGGATAAAATAGATAGATAAGATTTTAAAGTAAATGACAGCTACCAATACAAATAAGCAACCTGTCTTTGTCGATCGTCCTTTACTATCTCGGACACGATTGACAAATCAAGTTGTTGGAAATAATACTGACCTCAATGTGCAAGGGGGACAAAGCCCCGGTTTGTTAGTTGATATGGATGCCACCTTAAGTTCAGACAACAACAGTGGTGGTGTTGTTGATTCAATTACTATTCTTCGTGATGATACGTCTGATGCTGTGCATGCAGACTACACAATTAATGCAGATACTTCAGGTACTTTTATTGGTGTTAAAAAAGGCCAAGTAATTTATGTAGAATCAAATAGTGTTTTAACAACACCATCTGAAAGCGGGCAAGGTTATTACACGTACACAGGTACAACAGAATTAAATGTTGTTAATACAGCAATTCATTTTTCTGGTGTAGCTAGTCCAACAGCTTCTGGCTTTACATTTAATTCGTTGAGTTCAACAACTCTTCCTGCAGTTACTTTTGTTGTGTACCACACACGGGGCACAACAGTTCCGATTCCTGGTGATGGCGATTATATTCCTGTATTTAGTAAAACAGTTCCAACCAATTCAGGTTTTGTTGATTGCTCAGATGTCATGCCTGAGTTAGCAACCCCTGTTCCACAGCAAGGAAACACAACAGGTCTTGGACCAAAAACACCATTAAAGAATCGAGGTATTTATCTACAACGTGGAGATCGTTTATATGTTGGTGTATTACAACGAGGTGTATACAATACAGCTTCAGGATATATTCCAGGGGCTCACATCGTAGCGCAAGGCGGCTTTTATTAAGTAATGAAAAAAAAGAAGAATAACTCCTTTGGAGCAGGCACTTCTTTTGGTAAATTTAAAGGCTCTGTTTTTAATGGAAGCACACCTAAGGTAGAGACATATAAAGTACAACCAATAGAAGGCGCTTTTGGCGGATCAATACCAAACTCTTTATATACTGTGGACCGAGAATCTACATGGTCTCGCTGGAGAAGAGGCTATGAATTAGGTGCAGCAAATCTAACTAACACTGCTTATGAATATCCGTTTGAATATATTATTCCTACAACTACAGGTGCTATTGACCAGATAGGAGCAAGAGAACCTTTAATGTCAGGAGTGTTTAGAGGTTTCCCTACCAAGAATAAAGAACTAGGTATTCATTGGGCAGGTAAAATTGAACCTGGAAATTTACGGTTTGATCGTTTACAAGACAGTGCAGGAACTTTGTTATCTATTTCAGGAGAAATAGATAAAAATAGATTGTATTTAGGTGTACCACAAGAGAACCAAAACTATTGGTACATACAATTAAGCGGTACGTTTAATACTGTTAACCCTGTTCCACCACCTTTATTTGTTACTTTTTCTGGTACAAATCAAACGCTTAAACCAATTGTCGGGGACATTATTGAAGACAAGATTTTAACTGTTTCAGGACAAGCTATTAATATTGATAGTAGAGATCCAACAACAAATCGTCGTTTTGGGTTTGTTCAAGCTGTACTAGTGGGCGTTGACCAGTACCAAGGCATTTTAAAATTAGAAAAATTAGGTTCTGTACAAGGTACAATTGATGGGATTTTAGCAACGCCAGCAAGAATACCACCCCATTCAGGTAGATTTTTTCAGACAGGACCAAGATATTGTTGTTCTTGTCAGGATTTTACGCGACGTGATTATGCTTACTTATCTAGTTTAGGCGTTAGAAAAAAACCTTTATTCCCAAGAGCTAACGTTGCCAGTATTAAACCAGGCCGAATAGAAGAAGTTTTTGAGCTGGGACAACTGTCTAATGCAATGATGACAGAAGTTAATGACAAAGTAGTTCAAAACAGAACATTGACAATTGTTGCACCTAGTGGATATCAATTGGCAGGTGTAGGAGCAAGTGGAATTGTAAAAGATGTGCGTGATCCAAAAACATTGTATCGGGATTCCCCTGGACAATATAATGATTTTGGCAAAGTGTATCGCCGTGGATTTGGAGATAACCCGTCACCAACTCAGGTGGCAGAAGGTATGCCAAAGTATGGTGACTACAAACAAAGTGGTCTAGATATTACAGAAATATCTGATGACTGGACATATGTATTGGATCAGTATCGTTACTGCAAACATATTTATGCAATGAAATATATTGCAGGTGAATTTCCAATTGAGCCTTCAGATTTTCCTATTGATGCAGGTTTAATGTCCGAATGGGAAAATATGTTAATTGACCAAACAATTTCAGAACAAACAAAATCATTATCAGAATTTGTCAACTACGGTGTTAGTCATATGGATATTCCTCCTTTTAATTGTCAATCACCAACCATGATACCGATGCTACAAAAGCTTTTTAATTTTCCTTCAGAGTTTATTGAGCTACAGCAGTTTATTATGCGCGATAAAAACGGTGTGGCATACATTCCAGCCTCTGGACAAAAACCAAACGCAGATGGTCAATCATAAGTAAATCTTAATAATATAGACTACTTATATCAAGTTTCCCAAAGGTTTCTTGAAATAACGTTTTTTACCTGCTTACCAGTTCCTTGAATCGGTATAGTACACACACTATCCCCGTCAGTTATGACTCTCCGGAATGTACCTAGGGATCAAGCTATTTTAGATCAGTTCTTTTCATTAACATCAAAACCAGGATTTGAAAAAGTAGCCTGGTTATTTGGAATGGTTGCTGTGTATGGAAAGACCCCAGAAGACTTAAAGAGTTTTACTTGGAACGAAGATTTTACGATTAATCTTAAATGTAAAAAAAGACCAGTTCGCCCACTCCATCCCCAGTGGGTTTTCCTATTTCAATTAAAAGAAAAACAGCCCTTTAAGACAAAGAGCTGCTGGGAGTCCGCGATAAAAAAATTAACACACATACAAGACACAGGTCTTGTATCCCCTTTAGATGATGTTCTCCTGGCCCATAAGGTCCGTAAAGTTTATTACACTCCGTCTAAGCAGCATCGACTAAACGTTTCTCAAAAGAAAGAATCACGTTCTTTGTGTTTGGCTTAACTGCTTCTTGCTTCGCTAAAAGACTCTTAACTTTTGGAACATTCCAACGGTAGTTATCTCTTGACCGTGTTTCAGGAAAAGCAGCATAATGGGTACCAAGCTTACACGTCCCATCATCCCTCATTTGAAACAATTGTTGTCGGTTAATACCAAGCTCTTCTAAAGCTTGTTTGACAGGAAACCAAGTCTTTTGTGACATTGGAAAGTAGAAGCTACATATTCAAGTTAATCTATCAACATAAAACGTCAAGGTAATTTATTTTAATTTAAGGTGGGTGTTTTTTTGTTAAGGTTAGTGGATTTAAAATAAGATAACGGCTAATAAAACATGTTCAGAACGGAGCACGAACCCCTCGCCCTCCTTGTTGAACTAACACCACGACTAGCCAAAAAACGTTTTCGAGAAGAAATATATAAAGATTGGGATTATAAATGTGCTTATTGCGGAGATGATGCTTCTTCTTTAGAGCACATCATTCCTAAATATCGTTCAGGTTGCAGTAGCCGCCATAATTTAGTACCAGCTTGTACAAAATGTAATTCAAATAAAGCAAGCGAAAAAATGGAAACATGGTTCGAAAAACAACCTTTTTTCTCTAAAGAAAAACTTAAATCAATTCTTTATTGGATGGAATCAAATACTCTAGAATTTATTGATACTTACATCAATAACGCAATTGCATAATGGCTAATATTTATATTAAATATGTTGATCGTGAGCCGGATTTAAATGATGCATTAAATAGCAATATAAACAATAATGCTCACAAAAATGCAGGCTGGAATAGGTACGCAAATCCTACGCCAGGAGTAGGACATGGAGAGTATCTAAGTGGAGTTTATAATCTTATTAATAAGACTAAAGAAGGTAAAAAAGTACTTAACGATTATTACAATAATGCTACACATTGGTGGAATCCAAATGGAGGCAATCCAGATAATAAAAAATGGTACCTAATGCCTTTGCTTGCCAAAGATTGGCATAATGGAGAAGGTTATTTTGCTGATCCTAATGCTATTGGTTTAGGTACAGAAGGAACAGGTAAAAATAGAGGTCTTGCTACTTTTTCTGTATTTACAGGTTTTGATGGAAAAGAACAAATTGTAAGATTAAATGTAGATGGAGACGGATACGAAACTGATGGAGAAAGGGATAATCAAAAAAGAAGATGGGGCGTCAATCATTGGGAAAAGAACGGTAAAGAGGAAGCTAGGGCCTTACCAGGAAATAAATTTACAATTAAAAATGGCAAATTAACATACGATAGTACTAATGTTGGTAAAGGATTAAAAGATAATTACGATGCAATTGTAGATAGTTTTAATAGTTCAGAGGGTGGAAATTATAAAGGCTTAATGAAGGGTGCTGTAGACGGTTTATATGATTATTATGCAGAAGATTTTTATGGTGATAACAATAACGGTGATCTTAATACATTTAGTGGATTTTATTTAGCTAATAAAGTACCTAAGAAAGATGCCGGTGATTATGCCCAACCACCTACAGGTGCTTTTAATTCTAATTATTATTCCGGAACTACATATGGTTTAGCTGCAGGAGAAGCCTGGAAAAATGCACAAAATAGTGTTTTAGGGTATTTACCCGACTTAGATGTAGTAGGCGCTTATGGGGATAACTATGATTTGTATTTACATGGAAAATATACAGACATTAAAAACCAGGGTATTTCAGACAGAGACAATAGAGGAAATGCAGCAGAAGCAACTGCTTTAGCAGATGCCTACGCTGAAAGTTATGATTCTTTATCAGATGAAGAAAAAGCAATTTACCGTGATGATTTATTAGGTCTTACAAAAGGAACAGTTAGTGGAGGTTTAACTGTTGATTGGTCAGATCCTTTTCTTCTTGATGAAGAAGGAAACATTCAATATGAAACAGATGAGTTTGGTAATAATACACCAATCCTTAATCCGAACAGCATTAGTAGTTTAGAAGGAAGTGTTTTTAATGTTTTTGGTAAAAAAGATTTAGAAGAACAAGATAAGTTTCAAGCTATTGCCTTGGATCTCTTAAAAACTTCTGTTGCTGAATTAGATCAACAAAGAAAAAGAGAACGTGAATTAGATATATATAGAGGGCTTCCAGGATTTGATGAAATTTATGGTGCAAATTCCAGTATTGCTAATTCACTTATAGGAGATAGTGGAATAGGTGGCTACTTGTCAATGGGTGGTTATAACGTTGATCAAATGACGGAATCGCTTGAGAATCAATTAAGTGGTGCTACAGGTATTTCTAATAACAGTAGTGTTTACAATTGGCAAAAATGGTTTGATGAAACTTTACTAGAACGTTATGAAACACTAGAAGAAGTAACAGGTAAATTAAGTGCTGACATAGAAAATTTAGATCCTATCTTAGATACTGAAAAGTGGAATACTTTTAAAGAAACAATTGAATCTTTAGATCCAGAAACACAACCAGAAGAATGGACTAAGTTATTAAAAGATAATAATTTAGCTACTGGACTAAGTCTTGAAAGAGCCCTAGAAATAAAAGATCCTAACAATTGGAATAATTTATTAGCAAAATATGACCTGGATCCAGGGTTAACAAAAGAAGCAACGATTGAATTACTTTCTAATAGTGATGAAGAAATAAAACGTATATATACAATTGAAGATGAATTTAGAAATGAATTTATTGAAGACTTTATAAAACCACGTTTTGATCAATCAAAATCTATGGACGAATTTATTTCATATTTAGATACTTTAGACGAAGATGAACAAAACATTTTTCAAACAGAAGATGCAATGACGGCATTAAAAAATGTAGCAAGTGCTTATTCATCAGCAAAATTAAGACAAATTCAAGCAATTGATGATCGTAATTTTGATGCTGATTTTTATATGGATCCAACAACAGCTATCGATTCTGAATATGAAGGCCCTAAAGATGCTGATTATAGAAAACAAAAAGAAACATTAGCTGCTGAATACAAAGAAGCCCTTGCAGATCCAAATAGTGCTATTGAAGGTACTGTTAGCGATGCTTATCCGAATGGGCTTAGTTGGGCACAGTATGCATACAGGTATGGAGTTGATTTAAATAATAAAGAACAATTTGCTCGTTTACATTATGATGCTATTGGTTCAGGCAGAGCTTATGATCCAGCAAAAGATGTTACTAGTTACGGTGACATTAAAGGATATATTGTAAATACAGTTATACCTAAAGTAAGTGAAGCCAAACTAGAAACAGGTGTTTTTTCAGCTTTTACGACACCTGAAGAATTTGCTGATGAATTATTAGAAGGGATTGATCCAACTGAAAATAATCCTGAATGGAAAGAAATTTTAGAACAATTTGGATTAGATGCAGCTGCTTCCTTAGATGAATTAAAAGATTACATTATTGATATAACTAGAACAGGAGCAGCAAAAGAAATACGTGAATCAATTAAATATTTAAATGAAAAAAAATTAAAACCAACACAAGATCGTTTAGGTGTAAGTTACATCTCAAGGGATGAAGATCAAAAAAATATTGATCCAGAGAATCAAAGTTCTTTATTTACTTTGTTTGCTAATTCAGGATATGGCGGTACAGAAGATGAGTTCTTTACAGATTTTATGCCAGATGCTGATAGAGGAGATCTTGAATTATTAGAAAAAGGTTTGAGTAATGATTTTGAATTATCAACAATAAGTGATGATCCTTTTGCAGCTCTTGCAACAGTAGGCAGCATGTTTGGAGATCAAGAGGACGTTTTTAATACAAGTTCAGATAATGATACAGACCAAGAAGAAAGTTCTGATTACTTTAATCTTTTCCCAGAAGAAAAAGAAGACTATTATAGTGATGCTGGGAAGGATTATATTAGTGAATATACTGCATTCTTTAAATAACAATGACAGCAAAACATAAAAAAGCAGCTACAGCAGCGAAATTAAACAAAGACAAAATGGCTTGCAATAAGCCAAAGAAAACACCAGGACATAAAACTAAGTCTCACGTTGTAAAAGCTTGCGAAAAAGGGAAAGAAAAGATAGTTCGTTTTGGTCAACAGGGCGTGAAAGGGGCCGGAAAAAATCCCCAGACAGCCAAAGACAAAGCACGTAAGAAGTCATACTATGCAAGACACAATGCACAAGATAGCAAGCCTGGTAAAATGAGTGCAAGGTATTGGAGTCATAAAGTCAAATGGTAAATAATGTATCAAGAAAAATACTGGGAGCAAAACTAGCAAAACATGTTCCACAGCAACCAGTTCCGTTACTTGCTTTTAGTACTGAAGTACAGAATATAGCTGGCAGGTATGCGCCCATTTTTAATAACATAAATGCAAATACTAAAAATAGAACAGAAGCAAAACATGTGTTGAATAATTTATATGCTCAAATGCCTGATCAAATTAATAGAACAGCTTTTTTAATGCAAACGTAATGATAATTCAAGCAGAGTTTAATATAAAAAGTTTACGCATTCTTTATGATGCTACTTGTGATGCAATTGAGTATTGGCCTGGGTCTCCAGCAAGGCCCGCAGAACAACAAGTTGAGTATCATCAAATGAAAACATTTTTATTTAGTATGCTTTGTGAAGCATCCCTTGAACCCGAATAAAATGATACTATAAGTGAAGTA
Source organism: Parvibaculum sp. (assembly GCA_002695905.1). Lineage (GTDB taxonomy): Bacteria > Pseudomonadota > Alphaproteobacteria > Parvibaculales > Parvibaculaceae > Mf105b01. The sequence continues at coordinate 4,385 of NZQM01000229.1, read as the reverse complement.
ACTAATTAAAAATGGCTATTAAAAAGGGTGGTGGTTATGTTGTTGCCAGCCCNAAAAAAACACGACAAGGACAAGGNAANCACTCNAAANTTAATCACGGAAGAAAACAATCCCGTGGACAAGGAAAATAATATATAGNATAGAGATATGAGGTCTTTTAATGTATCGCTATCAGAACGCAATTTTCATTATTAAAACTTTTGAAGGTTTTAATGAAAAAGCTTATCCTGATTTAGAAACAGGAAAGGATCCGTATACGCTAGGTTACGGCACACAATTTTATCCTGATGGCTTGCAAGTCAAACAAGGACATTGCTGTACAAAAGAAAAAGCAATGGAGTATTTATTACATGAAATTAACGTAATTGCAACTGAACTTGACAAATTAAATTTAGGTCTTGTTGGCCATATGAAAGAAAGTTTAATCTCTTTTATTCATTCGATAGGCTGGAACTCTTTTTTGTACAGTTCTATTATTGATCACTGTGAAAACGAAGACTATTTACAAGCAGCACAGGAATTTGGAAAATGGATTTTTAATGGAGAAAACGAAGTAATAGGAGGTTTACTAGAAAGAAGAAGACAAGAAGCTGATTTATTTTTAAATCATCAACTCTCTACAGGTGAAATTTTATTAAAAGCATTCAGGGATTATACAGCTTCAGCAACAGAAGTGGCTGCCATTAGGGAACTTGAATTAAAAATAAATCCTTATGTACTATCAGAGTTTGCTAATAAATTCAATGTTATACATCAAAAAGAATTCGAATTAACAGAAGAGGATTTACGTACCATTTTTGAATTCCAAAAATAACTGTATACACTAGAATAAGTAAAGCAAAGACTAAAAGCATGGGCGAATCAACCTCTACTACAGACTTTGAATTGCCATTACATTTGCAACTTGCTTTGCGTAAAGCAGAGCTTGAAGCAAAAGAATTGACATGGGATCAAATGTATATAGCGTTATTAAACCTATATCATCAACGTCTTTTAGAAATTCAAGCAGTAAAAGACTTAATGCAAGCAGAAAATATTCAATTAGAGTTTGATATCCCCAGTGATATTGAGTTAGCTCAGTTAGCAATGACTTTAATGTCTAGCCAAGAAGACGAAGACGATGACGAAATCATGCCATTTTTTGGCTAATTTAAAGTCTATAATTAAAAAAGAAAAAAAACTTGTATGTTGTCCACAAAATATCGGCTTCGTTTAGAATTTATTTGCAACAAGATGATACAAAAAGAAGAGGTTAAGCTGGCTGATATGATATGGGCAGAAAAATTATCTAAAACAAATCGTTCAGCCAATGAATTAATGCGTAAAGCAAGACGTGTTGCTAATAATCCCGATATGAAAACAAATAGTCTAGATGGTTTTATGAATGCCTTGGATCTAGGTGATCCAGACCCGACAAATCATCGCACTGAATTTAAAAGTGCAGATGATATTGTCGAGTGGTTTAGCCAAGAAAAAACTGACGATTGGCGTCAACGAGATTAAATATTACCACAAACCAGGAATGAGTTGTCCTGTTGTTGCATAAGCACCAAGAGCAGCAATGATACCTAACATAGCCAAGCGACCATTTAGTTTTTCAGCTTTTTCATTATGAGGGGTAGTGTTTTCCATGATCTCCATGATGGGTTCTTTTGCAAAAACGTTTTGCTGGCCGTGTTCGTTTGTTGTTACTGTCATAATATTTAAAACATTTTTTATTCTATATTAATAAGTCGTGTTAAATACCATTGAGCTTTTTTTAATGACTCAATACCCCCTTTATGTTGTTCTCTCCAAACATATTTGGCGACGTTACCTTTTAGGTATCCTCTATATTCTTCTGGCGTTAGCTGCGCTTCAATGGCTTCGATACATTCAATACCACCATCAGTGTAGTGAGCAGGATGGTTAACATTATCTTTGTTTATTTCTTTAAGTACTTCTTCGTGTTTAGTGAGATAAGTGTCCCAGGAAGAAGACTGTTCTGTTTTAGATAAGGAGTCTTCTCCACTGGTATCAACAGCCCAAGGCACTGGACACACACCACCAGGGCAATCTTGCAACATCTTTTCTTCTTCTTTACTTAGCGGTTCAAACCAGCTCTCAGTTTGCGTTGCATCTCCTCGTCCATTTCCATCTCCTCCGGTGCGAAGTCTCCCATGTCCACCATCAACGTCCGTGGTTGTGGCATGGCTCCCATTTGAATACCTTGTTCCGCGCTCGGAATCGTTCCCGTTACTCCGCATCGATCAAGCTCTCCTGGGTCAATAGAAAGGTTTGTGCGAGGACGTGATTGTTGTGTCACCGCAATACCAGTATTAAATTGATCATACACTGGAACGTCATTATTTTCATTATCTAATTCTTGGCCAAAATCTGAAACTGTAGCTAAACGAGTTTTTAACTCGTCACTACCGTTAATAAAAGAGGATAAGAAATCCATGTTGGTTTATTTTCATTAATTAAGTTCAATTATAATTCAACTATAATAATTGCGAGTAAAAATAATGGCAGGCACCTCAGGTGGTTACGTTACAGACCTGAATCCTGAGAGGGCTTACGATGTAGATATACGTCGTCTAGATGATGAAGAGAGACGTACTGCGTATGCCGGGGACATTCGCAACGAGAAGCAGCAAAATCGTGTTGAAAAGTTTTTGAGAGCAAAGAAATCAGCCGGAAAGTTTCGGCAGAAGATGAATTACGATCAACCATTTACAGATAGACAAGGACAAACCCCTGCTTTTATTGAAGGAGATCCCTTTGGTAAAGCTGGAGCCACGAACTACGCTAATAAACCGCAGTCCTCTACAAACAGGTTGTATACACCATATACAAGTTTTGCTTAAACCTTAGATAAGACTACTTCATACGGTTGTTTTTGATATTTCCCCTTTCGCATTTGGTAGTCAACCTCACAAGGCTCCCCTTGGTAAAACAAGAGTTGACAAATACCTTCATTTGCATAGATTTTATTAAACAATGGAGTGCAATTACTAATCTCCAAAGTTAAATGTCCTTCCCAGCCAGCCTCGGCAGGAGTGATATTAGCCATAATACCAGCCCGTGCATAAGTACTTTTGCCTACGGCAACAACAGTAACGTCCCTGGGTAAAGCCAAATGTTCAACAGCAACGCCAAGGCAATAGCCAAAAGGAGGGATAATGAAATAACTTCCGCGCTCGTCTTCATGTAATTCGGTCTCCTTTAAAATTTCAGGATCAAAGTTTTTGGCATCACACATTCCATGCTGGACACCTCCGAATAAAAGACACTGATTAGGTGACAAACGAATGTCATAACCATAGGAACTAAGTCCATAACTGAGAATAGGAATTTCATTTTCTTTACTGATTAAATGAGTTTGGAAAGGAGTAATCATTCCTTTCGCTGCAAATTTTGCAATTTCTTTATCGCTTAAGACAGACATAATAAGTTTTCACTTTAAATATCCTACACAATTATGCGTCCTTTTTCAGAATAAATATCCACAAATTCTTGTGTAGCTTTCTCAACATTGTCTCTAGGTTGCAAATAAACTATTAAGCTAGCCCCTGTATTTCGTGACATTACTTTTTCGTCAGCATAATAATGACGTATTAAAGTGGGACGCACCTTCATGATACAAACAGGGTGATCAAATATATCTTGGCAATACATTGTCATATCAATAAAATTAGAAAAATAAATACCTTGTTCTATTTCACCTTCCAGCCATTTACGTTTTAAAGTTCTCCACCATAAAGCATGCCCTGCTGTCAAGGTAGGTGACAAACCCCTGGTCGTTTTCCAACGATGACTTTTCTTATGCCAAAAATAAGATTGGCTAGGAGGAAAAAGGTAGACATTGCCAAACCATTTTTCTTCGTTTAAACCATCTTCCTTTGGGGTGTAATAATGTTTTGCTCCGACGTAGTCGTTAGCAAATGCAGAGCTAGCTGGATCGAGATCAATTTGACCCATAAGGAGGTGGGCAGAATCAACCAAATCACGATTAGATACCCACTCAAATTCCTCTGAGCGTACGTTACCTCTTTTTAAACCCATTACTCAGATTCTTTATTGTAATCAATATAAAAATAACGCATACCCTCATGGTCATTTATGATGTATCCAGCGCCAGCTGTAGGATCAATATTCTGAACAGATTCTAAAATACGTCGAAACGTTTCAACTAAACTGCCATCGTTATCACGTTCAGCTTGTTCTTGAGCAGAATGTAATTCTTCTAACGTTAACCAAAACATTGATTTTTCTGTGTTGTTTGGCTGGTAACACATAGCACCAGGGCCTTCAATCTCCCAAAATTTCATATATTCCTTACCCATATCTCCTAGAATAAGTTTGACAGTAGCATCCGCATAGCGAGCACTGGTACTATCAAG
>NZQM01000228.1 GCA_002695905.1 Parvibaculum sp. | reverse complement strand
GAACGAAGATGTTCTTGTGGAGTTTGCAAAGTCAAAAGGCATTGATCCCAAAGCTGAGATGTACAAGGTTCCGGCAATGTATGTAGGCAAGTATGCAGAGATGGACGCACGATTGACCTATGACTTATATTTTCACAACGAAAAAGAAATAGAGAAGCAAGAGCTTCATAAAATTTATAATTTAGAATGTAGACTACAGCCTTGTTTGATTGACATGAGAGCTCATGGTGTTCGTGTAGATCTTGACGGAGCCGCGATTGCAAAAGCAGAATTGTTAAGTCAAGAAAAACAAGCGTTGTTTGAAATAAAAAAACTATCGAATGTAGATGTTGATATTTGGGCTGCAGCTTCTGTTGCAAAAGCGTTTGATAATATGAATGTGAAGTATGAGACAACACCAACAGGTAAACCTTCTTTCACAAAAAACTTTTTAAATACCAACGGATCTCCTTTAGCAAAATTAATCGTCAAGGCGCGAGAAACAAACAAGGCACACACAACATTTATTGACAGTATATTAAAGCATCAACACAAAGGACGCATTCATTCTGAGATACATCAGATGAGGAGTGACAACGGTGGAACTGTGACTGGACGTTTTAGTTATAGCAAACCTAATCTGCAACAGATTCCTGCACGAAACGAAGACATTAAAAACAAAATACGTTCTTTGTTTATACCAGAAGAAGGAACACAATGGGGAAGCTTTGACTATTCACAGCAAGAACCACGATTGGTGGTGCATTTTGCAGANAAAGTTAATGAAGTAGANGGGTNTACGNACAANTCAAAACGGCCAACGATGGCCACNAAAGAATTTATTAAAGGGTATCGCAAGGGAGATGCTGACTTNCACACTATGGTCGCTNAGATGGCGGGCATTGATCGTAAGATTGCAAAAACAATTAATTTAGGATTATTTTATGGTATGGGTAAAGCCAAACTCACAGAGGAACTAGGCATTGATCAAGAGACTGCTGAACAATTGATCGATGAATACAATCAAAAAGTTCCGTTTGTAAAAAAACTGTCGACTTACGCAATGGACGTTATGGATGAAGAAGGTTTTGTAACCACGATTGGAGGCAGACGTTGTCGTCCATTTGGTTTTGTGTCTAAAAAATGGAATGCAAAAGGATTTTTTAAAACAGAGAAAGAAGCAGAGGCAGAGTGGGGCAAGTACAATTTTAAAAAGGCTTACACCTACAAAGCATTAAACAAACTGATTCAAGGGTCTGCGGCAGATCAAACCAAACAAGCAATGGTGGACTTGTATGAACAAGATGGTATCATACCACATATACAAGTTCATGATGAACTTAACATCTCAATTGAGAGTGAGGAGCAAGCAACGATGATTGCACAAAAAATGGAAGACTGTATGCCGGGAGACGAGCCTTTGCATGTACCCAGTAAGGTTGAATACATTCTAGCCAAGAACTGGGGAGACGCAAAAGGTGACTGAGGATAACNTTATCAATGTCTGNTTATGTCCGGGTTGTAGTCATTTGACTCACATGAAACCCCTTGAAGACAATATTTATTTTTGTAGACTATGCCATCAAAGATTTAAACAATTTAAAAATGGTAAACTAATTTACATACCNCTCGCTGTAGCTGAGACAATGGACGACAATAAAATTTTATTTACATTTAATTCTGATCGAACAGCAGAGGCCATGAAAGAAATGGACGCGCGTTTAAAAACAATATTTAAAAAATACAAAGACGAAGAACCAGAGCCAGACGACGAACNTGAGTTCGACATTGATTTTGAACCTGACTTTGATCCTGACGAAGTTAACTAAGTTTTTCTAACTGATTAAATACTTCACCAACAATTGTCGACGGCCTACCGTCAGTATGAAACGTTGCGCACGATTTTAATTCTTCAAGAGGTGTACCGTTCTGCAATGCAACTGAAACTAATCTTCCAAACTCAGTTAGTATGTCGAACCGTTCTGTCCCGGCTTTACCTCCACCATTGATCCAAACCTCTTTAACAACATCATTTTCAAACGAAACTGTGAGTCTGTATGGTGTTCCATTGCTGTCTTGTATAGTAAATGCGTAACACGGCCTACGGTCTGCTAATTCTGATCTCATAATTCTTCCTTTTTTTGTTGACAATTTTCCATAATCTACTACATCTAGTAGTAGATTACAATAAAATATGGAGGTTTCCATGGATTATAACGATAATTTAGCGTCCAATTTAAACAACTGGACAGAGAAAAACGCTTTNGTTATAGAGAACGANCACTTACGACTACAAAATCGTTCTTTGTCTGAGCAATTGAAGGAACTGAGAGTTTGTTTAGAGCAAGCAACAGGACCNAAAAAATTCTCTAACGTTAGATAAAGAACGAAATACATAAAGAAAGGAACAAGAATGCCCGACATTCTTAAGTACAGTTCTGTCTCTGTGAATAAAAAGACATATAAAGAACTAAAAGCCGTATCTAATGCACTGTCTACTGAACTTGGTATGAAAGTGTCTTTGGCTAAAACTATTGAACACCTAGCAACACAGAAAGCAAAACAATTAGGATTGAATGGCCATTCAAAATCTTGAGTCATTAATCACCGAGCGTTATGACTACAAAGATGTTCGACGTAAGAAGGTGAACGGAAAACGATATTACGAAGGGGAGAACAAACTTCTTCCTTCGGTCACAACGGTTATATCTGCAACAAAAGATGAGAAAGATAAGGCGGGTCTTCAACGATGGAGAGACAAAGTTGGCGACGCAGAAGCAGATGCAATTATGCATCAAGCGGCTTCTGTTGGTACCGCTATGCACAAATTCCTCGAGTGTCATATAAAAGGTGTTGGCTATGATGACCAAAGTAATATTGGTATCATAGCCAAGAGAATGGCACAACTTATCGTTAGGAATGCCTTGCCATCAATGGACGAATACTGGGGTACTGAAATCCCCCTTTACTACCCCACGTTCTATGGTGGCACGGCCGATTGTACAGGAGTTTGGCGTGAACAGCCAGCAGTTATTGATTTTAAACAGACAAACAAGCCAAAGAAAGAAGAGTGGATTGATGATTACTTTACACAGTTGGCGGCGTACTGCATGGCGCACGATGCACTGTATGGTACAGAGATGAAAGCGGGTGTTNTTCTTATGGCGTCGCGCGGTATGGATNTACAAATGTTTACGATCAACGGCCAACGGTTAGATGACTACAAATACAAATGGCTAAAGCGATGCGAAAAATATTANAATNNANNNGANGTANAATGATAACTGAACTACCACGATTTCAAAAAAACTTTGGGCGACCGTACATCTACAAGAATGCGTTGTTGTTGATGGCCTCTGAGTGGTTCATTGATGATAAGACGTTGCCTTTGATCAATGGTGCGCTACCGGTTATGCAACGTTTCGAGAACGAAGAAGGCCTTGAAGATCCCGAGCCTACCAAACTACGGAACACGATCAACGAACCGTTGAATGAGGTGTTTACCTTGCCTATCTTTTCAGAAGAATTTTGCTCTGTATTCATGGACGAAGTGCGGAACATGGAAAAACAATTTACATTTGAACCAAACTACAGCGAACTGAAACAACATCAGATCAATGAGTTTGTTTTACAGAATGACGCGCGAGATTTGTATCTGTCGTTAATGAAACTTGTTATATCTAAAATCAATGTGGTCTTTCAAACGTTGTGGAACAGAGAAGTTGTGGGTGGTGGCATTCAAGTCGCGAACTACAACCCACGAGACATCAGTCAGACAGCATGGCACCATGACACGAGCGCTGACATCAGCATGGTGGTGCCGTTGAACACCGGAGATTACAAAGGTGGAGGCACAGAGTTCTTTGGACGAGGAGTTGTACCACCGTTACCTAACGGACACGGACTTATTTTTCCTAGTTTTACTCACTTACACAGGGGTCTACCAGTCGAAGACGGTGATCGCTATCTATTGGTATTTTGGTTGCAATCAGAGGAACGAAAGGAAGATTTATGAGCGTACGTTGGACAACAAAAGAATTAGTGTCTGTATTAGAAAAGTTTTGTACAAGCCCGGAGGGAGCAAACGCCAGAGTGTCTCTTGCTGTACCCATGGGATTTGGTTCACGACCTAACACATCATTTGACATAAAAAAGATTGATCTTGTACCGAACACTATTATAGGTGCGAAAGAAAAGTATCGTTTAATAATTGTAATACAGGAACTATAATGAACTGTTGGAGCTGTGGACACGAATTGATTTGGGGTGGTGATCACGACACCGAGTGGGAAGACAACGAAGAAGAACAACACATGGTTGTCACAAACTTATCGTGCCCTAAGTGTACAGCAGAGGTTTTAGTATATCATGTCAACGTAGAAGGGAGAACCAATGATTAACAAAAGACTTAAAGATCAAATCACATTGAACCGCAGGATAACAAGACTGCAACAAAAGTATGATGACCTTACAACGCCCGTCAGTATGAAGACCATCTGGGGTGGGCATTTGTATGCTTTATTAGAGAAGCGCAAAAAAATTAAACGCGAGCAAGAAGCAGAACTTGCTGAACAACAAATTATGAACGCGCGCAAGAGTGGTATTATCTAGTGGTTAAAAAATTTCAACGAGAAACGCACCACGAACCGACGTTCAAGGGCACAAGTCAAGGCCGCAACCCCATCACAAGCACAATGAACAAGAGCAAACGCCGTTCTTTTAAGCCATATCGTGGTCAAGGAAGACAACGATAAAAAATACTTGACAGATATAAACACTAGCATTATATAGTATTCAAATAGAAAGGAATACTTATGCTAACAAGCGCAGATTTTGATAGAGACAACTACATTACACAACACGAATTATGTGAGGCAATAAATACATTGTGTCATTTTGTTGATGATCACCATGGAAAAGATGCTCCATTTAAAGTTCGTGATGCAGTAGCTTACTTAGACAAAGCCGTGGCAGATAAAGAATTGGTCATGGCCTATTACCCATAGAAAGGAATATTATGTTTACAGCAAATGAGATCAGACGATTGTGGAAGGCATTCTACAACAAGGACATTGATGAGGAGTTTATAAAGTACATACAAAAGTCATGGGGAAAGGCCTATGAGTGAGATTATAGGCACCAAAGTTTGTGTTGTTTGTGAAGAAGAGTTCTCAATCAACAGATGGCAAAGGCAAAAAAAGTATTGTTCTGACCGGTGTAGTACAGCGTATTTAAGGGTTCACGGATACCTAAAAAGCAGATACACTGGTAGACCAAAGGGGAGACCAAAAGCAAAAAAATGAAAACGTTATTTCTATTTGCAATCATGGTGCTGTTGACATCTATGTCGATCAATCAATATCGATACCTTGATGTGAACTGGTGCTCATCTGAGATACAGATACTGCGCGATCAAATTAGCGATATATGGTATTACTATGATCTTGATGAATAGATGGGGGTTCATTGTCTACGGTATACGGCTCACGGCTAAGGGACAAAAATTACCTCTATAGAGTTTTTTTGCCAGAAAATATTCTGACCAAGAAAAAAAATAATTTTACAGGTAATTTGGTAATTTTTTATACGTAATGTATATATATCAATAGGTTAATACAGTTTATTAAAGTAATTTTAGGGTAATTTACAGGTAATTTTAGCACATTACAGGTAATTTACTGTAGAGTCGTGTGGGCGGAACTTTATTTTGTTTCAAAATATTTCTGGCAGAAATACTCTTAGAGGTCTTTTTCTATGTTCTTCTTTAGATAGTCAAGGAACCAAGGATTGTCTCTGAAGACACCCATTAGATAATTGCTGAGTTGATTTATTGTGAGTTCTTCAGCGTCTTCTTCTTTGAGAGGGCCGTTAGCTTGATTAAGCCCGGATCCGTAGGCGCACGCATGCATTACCTCATGTAATAAAGTGTTAGACTTCTCTTGCCCACACAGATTATGTTGTATTTGAATGAGCCCTTCTCTAGATTTGTACTGCCCATAGCAGTCTGTGAGCTCATCTGTCCTAAAATCGGGCGCCACCCACTCAATTCGTATATCTCTGTAGCCTACTTTTACTAGTTCTGGCTCACCTTCAGGCGTCTTCACTACTTGCGGTCTGCTTTTCTTTTTCATTACGCTTGATCTTTCTCTTGTTTATAATTTCTTCTGCCTTGCCTTCAATAATCTTTGGATTGATTTGGTTGGCTATTGACTCTAGCTCTTTGCGAACTTCGTCAGCTGACAGCTGATCTATCTTTCCATGCATGATGGTTTTGGTTTCGTGGTACAGTCCTGCCGCTTTGCCTCTTGCAACTTCTGCTTGTACAGCCGCCGAAAATGAGTTCTCTTCTAGTGCTCTACGCTTGATGTCCGCGAGATCACGCATGTGGGTCTCCAGAGATGCTCGATATTTCTCGTTCACTTCTTTTCTGAGCTTGTTGATTTCTTGTACAACGAGAGGATAGTAATTTGAATTCTGTAGTTCACTAGCTGACGACCTTGCTCGTTCTTTAGCGTAACCGCTTTGGACAGCACATTCTGTAGCCGTTAAACGTCCTTCGTTGTATACCAAAAGATTAACGAATTTTAGTTGTTGGGGTGTAAGGTGCTTTCTTCTCGACATCTAGTATCTGTTCTCCTTGAAGCTACTATATCTAGTGGTTGTGGAAAAAGTCAATAAAAAAAATAAAATAATTATAAAATGCTATTGACTATGGGAAACAAATCAGATTATGATTCGAAATAATTTAAAAGAAAGTTAGATAATGAAAGAACTCAATATACAAGTTTATTCTGCTGAAGAAGGACACTACGAGATGTTAGAGCAGTTTGAACAAATTTTAGACAGATTTAATATTGATTGTTTTAATGACGAACAAGAAGCCAAGAAAGAAGACGTTGATCTTTATATTAGAATTATAGAAAGGAAAAACAATGAGTAAATTAGATATAAAAAAAGAACACATAGGTAAAAAAATCTATGACATAAAAATAAGTGAGTACGTTGTAGAACACTATAAAGTTATGGCAGATAGCGAAGACGAAGCTACTGATATTATGTTTGATAATAGGTTTGATAAATCTTTTGCTGATGGAGAGAGTATATTGTTTCAAGGCAACAAAGACCACCTTGACGAAATTAATGTACAAGAGCTTACGACAATCAAGGAAGACGATTTCCGTCAATACGGAGAAGAAGACTTTGAATGCGAATATGATGGGGGGTATGATGAGTAATATGTATGAAGTAGATTACAATGGCGACACAATTACATTAGATGACAAGCATAGTGCAGAGCCAAAATACGAACTAAGCAAGATCAAAGTTGAAGTGATATTTGATGGTGATGTATCCAAAGTGTTCA
>NZQM01000227.1 GCA_002695905.1 Parvibaculum sp. | reverse complement strand
CTGACATCAATAAATCTCTCAAACAGTAAGTTGTGCTCTATTGGATCAACTTCTGTGATGCCAAGGCAATAACAAATCAAAGAGCCTGCTGAACTTCCCCTAGCAGGTCCGACCAGCATAATTGTCTTTGCGTACTTTACCATGTCAGCAATTACTAAAAAGTAATCCTCAAAACCTTTATTAGATATCTGCTCTAGCTCATGCTCAAACCTAGCGGTATATTCCTCGCTCGACAAATCAATGTTTCTTTGCTTCGCAGACTCTAAACAGATGTCCTTAAAACTTTTCTTCTTAGGAAAACTAATCATCCTAGCCACTGGCAATGACGCATCACATTGCTCTGCAATCATCTTGATGTTCTCAAACGCTGCGTCTGTCACCCAAGCTTGCGACTTTCTAAGCTCACGTTCGTTCAACAAGTGCATTGGTGCTTGTCGTCTGACTTTATTTGATCCAACCAAAAGCTCATATGCTTGCCTGTTTTCTTCTTTTGGAAAATAGTTATCTGAAGTAGCAACCATCTGGAACTTGGTGTCTCTTTTAAAAGACGCTGGATTTACTTCCACAAACAAAGTTTCTTTCTTCATCGCAGGAAGCAAGCCCCACTCTGGCTTAGAACCAGATAAAATAATAACGTCGTCGCTTATATCGAACAGGTCTTCGTAGGCTAATCGGTTATTTTGTTTGGCACTCTTGCTGACTAACCCATAAATTTCTTCAAGCCCAGAGTTGTTCTTCGCCAAGAAACTCATGTCGTTAACTTCTTGTTTCTTTTGAAAGCTAATGTCAATGACAAAAGGTATCTCAACACCAAAGATAGGTCTCTTGCCTGCATCCTTGCAAGCCTTGGCAAACACCGTATGACCCCAAGTCCCCGTGTCACAAATACCAAGAGTGTCTTCCTCGACACAAGCAATGACATCGCTGACTTTACCAAAAGCTTTTCTAAACGAATACTCAGTTCTGCATTTGAGGTTAATCATCTAAACTAACTCCAATTGAATTTGAGGCAAAAACGAAGAGTCATACCGAACATTGTCCCCTTTAGGGTAAGGATGTTTTTTGTAACAAAGTTTTTTACGCATGTCTTTTTTCTCAGTCCGATTGCCAATAAANTAAAAATATCTATGCTTTCTGGGTCTTTCNANCTTGTAAAGTGCATCTCCGTATTTTNCCATTAATAACTTTTTCTTATTAATTGAGGGTGTCTTATCGTGTCGCCCAACGCTATCTTCAATGGAAGAGTGATGAAGATGTTCTAAGCCTTTTACGGCGTAATCAACAAATTTCTTACTAAGCCCTGTGTAAACCCAGTTAGTCGCTTGGTAAATGTAGCCATGATGATTTTGAGATGTATCGGCATAACTAACCACGGCGCAAGGTGATGGTAAAAGTTTTAATGTGCGTGACACAAAAAAAGATAAAGTGTTGCGTGGCAATCCGTCATTCACAACAAGCCTGTTTAACTCTAAAAATTCTTTTTGATACTCCCCACCAAACGCACCAGCTACAAGAGTTTGGCTCATTGGCTTTGCATAACTACAAACGCCTATTAGTATTGACTCTTCGTCATAAAGCCCAAAAGCATAACTTACGTTGGGCTTTCTTTTTGCNTAATGCTTGTACAAAAACCACTGGCTGCAAAGCTCTGGTTTTATTTGCCTAACAACAAAATTCATTTTAAATCTGAAAGCTCCGCAAACCTTTTGGTCNNACNAANAACAAGTTCTCTTTACAACGTGTTAAGCCAACATACCAAACCCTGTTTTCTTCATCGCCACCCAAAGCCTCAAAAGACTTCCTANCACAATCGGNCAACAACACCACGTTGTCTGCTTCGCCACCCTTCGACTGGTGGATTGTGCTGATGGTTATTCTAGGTGCTGCACCAAAGACTTGATTGTTTCGTAAACAGCTTCTCAGNTATTCTCTTTCGTCTGGTGGGATCAACCGTAACATATCCATCCAGTCAAGCTTGAGCGCATCTTGTGGCAAGCCAAAGCTTTCGATGCCATAGTCAGCAGACTTNTTTAANCGATGGTTGATGTTCAANAACTTCAACAAGTTCTTTGCTTCGTGCATAGAAATACGCTCACCTTTTCTCATGTTCTCCCAAGACTCAATCGCTTTGGTTTCATTGGTCGTTGTCGAACTTTTGCCATTGTAAGTATAAGCGTANCCCTGCTGACGAACGACTTTGACCAGCCGACTTAACAGGTATTTACTACGTGCCATCAATAACCAAGTGCCTTGCTTTGATAAGTCAATTTGATTTTCATCAGCAATATAATCGACCTTGCCTTCCTCGGTCCTTGGTTTGTATGGCTTGTCGTATCTGTTTTTAATCCTGCCTAATACATCAAGCGCAAGTCGATGGACGCTTCTTGGGATTCGATAACTTGTTGATAAGACTTGCTTCTCGTCAGCTTTCATATTTAAAAAGAATGGGAGGTCACTCCCTGCCCATTGGAATATTGACTGGTCATCATCGCCAGCTAAGTAAACTTCCTTCGCATTTTGTGATAGCTCAATCGCTACTTTGAATTGCAAGGTACTCAAGTCCTGAGCCTCGTCAAAGATTGCAACGTCTATGTCAAGCGCACCATGCCATGCTTGGAGCATGTCAGTAAAATCATACAACCCATTCTCAACCTTGTAGGCTTTAAGTGCTGCTGAGTATTGCTTGACCGCGTGAAGCGTTAAATCGTCAGTTGCAGTCATATGATACTGCTCTTCTAACGACCGCATCCCAATACGAGCCAATGCTTCAATCCGAGAACACTTGTCNCCTAAACCTTCGCCAGTGTGAACCCCTAAGTCTTCGTCGTAGATACCCCTGAACTCAACGCCCAGTGCTTTGCCAAATGCTCGGTAATGTTTGTTGGTCATTACCTCATCGCGTTTTATTTTCATNTCNCNAAACGCAAGAGAGTGCAATGTNCTNAAGTATGGGAACATTTCTTCTGGGTAACCAAACTTTTCAATNGCTCGGTTTCGCGCTTCAATNGTTGCTTTGCGAGTAAAACTAAAATACCCGATGCGATGTGGCTCAATACCTTTGTCTATGCAGCTTTCGACGATGTCGATTAGTGTGGTTGTTTTACCAGTCCCCGGCGGTCCAAGCAGCAACTTCACCTTTCTCATTTCTTGTTAACCACCAAATAGAGAAAAGGCTTCTCACAAGTCTTAACCCCTTGGACAATGTCTAAAAAATCAGACCGCTTAAAGTCTGGGTCTGCATCCTCAAACACCCTCATCATCTGATCAAACTGCCAAACGCTAATTTCAAATCTTTCCTCAGCAATCGCTTTCGCTAATTCTTCGTAACTGATCATTTAAAAATCCTCCGTCAAGTTTGTAGGTATCTCAAGGTCTTCGTCCTGAAAATACTCAGGAGCAGGAACTGACCAAACTTTAATTGGCTTGCCCTTGATTCTAAATGTTTTTCGGTCGCCACCCAACGTCCTAAGCCACGACCAAACTTGATGTTGGTTGGTGTACCTAAAACGCCGAGCCTCTAAGTAGATAAACAAGTCTTCGGATCTAAAGTAAACTTTTGCTTCATCGACATCTTGAAATGGCTTACCATTCATGATCTCGTCACGGTGTCTTGCTTGAACTTTACCTGTCAAAAATGCGTCAAGTGCTTTCTCAAACTGACCTTCGGGAGAAGCGTCATCGGGATCAATCACCACCTCCACTGACTGTAACAAGGTATTGATTCTTTGTTCCCAAGCTTGTGCAGGCATTGCGCTCGGGCACTTGTTTAGCTTCTCAACACAAATCTTTTGTAACTGTCGTTGATCTAAAAGTTGTGCAGTGGTTATCTCAATTCGTTCACCTTGTATCTCAATGTACCACCTGACTGAGCTTTTGTTCTCAGTCTCGTATTTTGTGATCGCATCAATCTCAAGACTCGCACCACCACCAAATCCTCCAATGCCAAACTCACGTTTCATGCACTTGGACTTTTCACAATAGTTACAAATCGGTGATTGCTTACAAGTGTAAGCATAGTCTTTTTTAGCAACAGACTTTGCTAACGCATTGACCTCACCACTTGGTAGTGGAGAGTCTAATGACTCGTAGTTGAACTTCATCAAGTCTTCTTGCCAATCATCGGGATTCTTTTTGCGGTAGTATACACCGACGTTAAAAAGCGAAATGTTCCTACCGCCTTCAGGAAAACCAATCGTTGAAATGTGTTGCAAACATGGCGGTCCGTCCTCAAAGGCTGAGTCCAAGTCCACAGTAAAATCTTCTAATTGTTCTGGCGTGACTCGCTTTGACTTAGCAAGATCAACAAACTCGGCAAGGTTTAACTTGTTGCCGTGGTGGATTGCATATCTCTCGGACTTATCACCCGCCCAGTAACACAGGTTAATCCAGTTGCCACGATCCTTATCGTTTGCTCTCGATGTTTGCTTGGGAAATATTTCTACACCACCATAGCCCAGCGACGCTGCAAACTCATTCAGCTTTAGCACCATGTCCCTTGCACCAATTGCAGGTTCGCAGAACAAATACAGATGTGCGCCACCTGACTTACTTCGACACATGACNAGCGGAGTGTCTCTGACTTTTTTCTCCAAAGACTCAAGCGTTTCCGANAGCTTNACCTCGCCACGGATATCAATATCAATCACGCCAAANTTACACTTGTTGTCTTGCTTTAATGGGATGATACCGAGTATGTACTCTCCACCTGACAAATGTTTGTTGAAGTGTTCTTCGGTAGCAGGNTCTGAGATCGTGACGGCACGACCAGAAACTTTACCATCCTGNTCTTCTTTCTGAACTCGAAATTGTCCGTGGGCTAATTCATAGCCCAAAAATAATTCAATAAAATCTTGCACGATATTTCCTTTCTGAAAGATGNCGNGGAACGGAGATCATATAACCCACAACCACTTATGATATCCCCGCCCCCCGACCGTGACTTACATTACGTCTTCGGAAGCTTTAGCAGCACCTTGCTTTATATCCTCCCTCAAAGCTTTTGCTTTCATGTAAATCTCACCACCGTTCGGCAAGTTGGCAACCACTCCACCAGAGTTTGCGTCAAACATTGGAGCAACTTTATAAATGAAACTTGTTCCCTCATCCCACTTTTTAGGTTGAGTCGTCAGGGTATACGCATTCCAAAAACTGGCAGGATTGAATGTCTCACCTTTATTTTTTGGATGTGGAACTCTGAGCCTTGCCATCATCATGTTGAATTGCTTCGATGAAGTTAAGTTAGTCTTGCTCATGCCCAACACCGCAGGATTCGCACCTGCGTCATCGACCAACAGTCCATAATAATTGCCAGTCTCTCGGATCAAGTTGCCGTTATCGCAAGGAAACTCATACGTTTTACCAACGTGCTTACCACCATCCACCACAGATAAATCTGTGCCGTGGTCACGCTCAAATTTCTTGCCGTCGTTTCCATACTCGACCCAAGTTCGTTCATAATACGCAGGAACAAAAGTAATGCCCTTTTCTCCATCGTAGATTGTTTGAGATGCAGACTCTAAAATCTTACCTGCCTCAGCCCCTTCGATGTAATCATCACCGCTTTTTTGTACGGCGTTAGACATCTGTTGTAATAAGTAGACCCGTGGTATTTGAAAACTGTCTGCGGTCATGTTCTCCGCAGCAGTGTCAGCGTCCTCAAGGAACACGCTGTTATCAAAAGCCACAACATCTGTTTTCTCTTTTTTCGCTATATCATTCATATTATTCACCTTATTTAATAATAGTTTTTTTGCCTTCATGTACATTTAGAAGGTCGATTGGTACATATTTCCCATCCGCTAGGCGTTCTTTTACGAAGGCTTCAAGCGTTTTGGGATGTACATTAACAGTTCGTTTTGGATTCAAACCTGAACCTTCAAGCTCTTTACAAAGCTCGTTGACTTCAGAGTCCTGACCCTTCCCGAACTGGATCTCGACAGCGTTCTTAATCAGTGAGTCAGCGTTTGCTTCTCTCAACCAATTTAGAGCGTCGTCTTTTTGTTGGCGTAAAATCCCCTGTCTATCGCCTTTAGCACGTTCAATCGTGCCATCAGCAGGAATATTTGCGCGAACAAAATCTTTCACGATAAGTTGCTTGCCGTCAGATAGATCCCAAGAAATTTGCCCAACACTCGCTAAAGCTTCAGGCAATTCTTGTTCGGACAATATCCGCAGTTCTGCTTTCTTATCTTTCAAATTCTTTTCTAACAAGACAACCTCGGCTTCTAAATCTTGTAACCGATTTGCCATCTCGTTTATTTCATTCAGGTCCGTGACATCTGCATTGGCATCAGCCAGATAATCTATGTTGGAGTTCATGACCGCATCTCCAAAGTACATGGCATGTACCAACCTTTACGTCGGTCACGATGCGTATCAAAGTTTCTCTCCCATCGCAAGATACTTACTTTAGGGGAAACTTGTGACGCTGCCATGCAAGCAATCATCACTGCGGTTGGATCTCCACCGCCTGCCCACAGCAAATAGTCATCTTCACTGAAGTCTTTTAATATCTTCTTTGCTTTGTGAATTGCGGGAGCTGGTGAAAACTGTGGTTGCTCGGACGGCTCAAAGATAATCTCAAGCTCACCATACTTGGCAGCATCAGACAGATCTGGAGTCCAACCAAATTTATTTTGTGTCGGTCGTTGTACGACGTAAACGGTAGCCATTTTATTTTTCCTTTCTAACTTTCTTGAGGTCGAACTAAAAATTATGCGCCTCGTTCTTCAAACTGTCAACAAAAAAATTGTTCTGTTTCCTCGTTATCAAATGCACTGGATGCAAGCGCGATACTAATGACCGCTAACATTGCCTCCGTCGTTGGTGCTTCATCACGCAAGTCTCGCAAGACAACGGCAAGTACCCCAGCGTAGATTGCGCCTTTACTTACGTCATCGTTTTCAAATAGCGCATCAAGCATTGTCTCGGTTGCTTCTTTCGCAGCTTGTAATTCAAAATCCATTTGATTAATCATAAGCTTTTATTATAAAGGAATATTTAAAAGAAAAAAAATAAATTTTCAAATCTCGCAAAGTTCGGTTTCGCGGTTACAAACACAAAAAAATAATTAAAAAAGAATGGGTTATGAATGTTACCGTTTGCCAATTCTAGCGGTAACCGTTACCAAAGTTTGGTAACATTAGGTTACTTTTGTTTGAGAAACGTTGTAAGTTATTGATAATAAAGGTAAACAAAAGAGTTGCATCTTTCTGTGAGATAGGTATAATTAATGGTGTTGAAGATATTCATTAACTGAGAAAGGAAAGTAAAATGGAAAACGTAGTCAAAAAATACGCGGTAAAACTTGAAGAAGAAATTGTCAATCAAGAAGACCCTGATTATTTGCATGGTGCAACTAATTACAAAGGTTATGATTGGTTGGACACCAAGGTCATATCAACAGGTTCTGAGTTCGACACCAAGGAAGATGCAATTGCTTTCGCAAAAGATTGCATGAGCAAGGTGAAGGAAGAAGACCGACGTAACTATGAGATTGAAGAAATCAATTATGGTTATGCAAATTACCACGGATACACCGACGTTAATCCGTTTGAAATAGTAAGAATTGTTTCAGACAAGACTATTGAGATTAAAGCAATGGACGCAAAGCCACTGCCTTGGAAGCGTGACTTTCATGCTGGTGGGTTCTTCGGTCACACTTCTAATCAGAGAGATCAAAAGTGGGAGATCACTAGCATCGAAGAAGCAACTCCTTTTAGGATTCGCAAAAGCAAATACGGTCAATGGAAATCTGCTGATGGTAGTCGTTTCGGTTTAGCTGAAAAGCCTAGAAAGTTCTACGACTACAACTTCTAACCTAGTATACTAAACGGGGGCGCAAGCCCCCTCAATTAAGAAAGGAAAGTAATATGAAATTTGAAAAAGTTGATTGGGATCAATTCACAAACACCCAGTTCAGAGGAAAGGTAAAAGCTCGTTACGATAAGTTGCGAGAACTTTTTGGAGACCCAAAGGTTGGGACTTTGTGTGACTATGGCACTCAGGCTGAGTGGTGTCTGTTTTTAGGAGATGATGAAGAACCTGTTCACATCTACGATTGGTACAGTGCGAGTAGCCCACCATGCAACTACGAGTGGCATATCGGGGGATGCAGTTACAAGGCATTGGATCTGGTGAAAGAAGCGTTGGAGGACAACCATGTATAAGCAACTCAAAGCGTGGCTGATTAGCTGCATCGAAGAACACCGTCTTGCTATGAAGAAAGAGAGAGAGAAAGCTAGGACTAGGAAATACTACCATGCGAATAAGGAGAAGTTTAAAAAGCGCACGAGTAAGTATTACCAAGACAATAAAGAAAAGTTTAAGGCTCGGAATAGACTTTACTACTTAGCGAACAGGGAGAAGCTTTTGGAGTATTCAAAAGAATATTACCTAAAGAACAAGCATCGTAAGAAAGGGGAGAAGTAACTTATAGTCTTGTGCAAGTTTGAAATGCGTGGCAAAATTCAATCATGCCAAGAAAAAAACGACAAGGAAGACCTCCGTTTGAGATAAACGATAAAGTTTGTCGGCAGGCTGAGGAGTACGCAGCACAAG
Source organism: Parvibaculum sp. (assembly GCA_002695905.1). GTDB lineage: Bacteria > Pseudomonadota > Alphaproteobacteria > Parvibaculales > Parvibaculaceae > Mf105b01. Next base: position 8,694 of record NZQM01000227.1, on the reverse strand, counting down.
GGTTAACGGCTGAACAGATAGCGTTAGCACTAGGGATTGGGGAGTCTACTTTGTATGAGAAGCAAGCAGACTTCCCAGAGTTTGCGGAGGCAATAAAAAGAGGCAGAGGTCATGGGATTGTTTCAGTAACTAATGCCTTGTACCAAAAGGCAGTGGTTGATAAAGATAACACGGCTATGATCTTCTATCTCAAGAACCGAGCAGGTTGGGTTGATAAACAAGAGACTACAACCACGGTAGAACAACGACACATCATCGATTTGTCTAGGATAACAGATGAGCAACTCTCACAACTTGAGTCAGTATTTGAACAATCTGTCATTGCCCCAAATCAGAGCCGAAAAAATGCGGAGGTCATTGAAGGAGTTCACCATGAACTCTTGGCAAACGATTGAGGCAGGACGGCAGTTTCACGATAACTGGCACATAGACGCAGTATCAGAACATCTTCAGGCGGTTGTCGAAGGTGACATCAAGCGATTGATCATTAACGTACCACCTCGGCACATGAAGTCTATTTCTGTGGCGGTAGCGTTGCCTGCTTGGACTTGGACCATACAACCTGATAAGCGGTTCTTGTTTGCAAGTTACGCAAGCTCGCTTTCCATCAGGGATTCTGTGAAGTGCAGAAGGTTGATTGATTCCAATTGGTACAAACAACACTTTGGGAATTGCTTTGAGTTAACTGGCGACCAGAACCAAAAGCAACGGTTTGAGAACAACAAGACAGGCTACAGGATAGCGACCTCGGTTGATGGTGCATTGACTGGTGAAGGTGGTGACATCATTGTGATTGACGACCCGCACAACGTGAGGGAAGCCGAAAGCTCAACGGTTAGAGAAGGTGTCTTGGAATGGTGGGATCAAGCGATGCAGACTCGGCTCAACGACCCAAAGACTGGTGCTTTTATTATTATCATGCAACGAGTGCATGAACAGGACCTGACGGGACACATACTGGCGAACGACACAGGGTGGGATCATCTCTGCCTTCCAGCAAGATATGAGCCAGAACATCCAACACCAAGCCAATCTTCCCTTGGGTTTGTAGATCCAAGGACCGAGGATGGCGAACTGTTGTGGTCCAGTCGTATTGATGAGAAAACCTTGTCACAACTGGAAACAAGCCTTGGGACATACGCTTCAGCAGGGCAACTGCAACAAAGACCTATGCCAAAAGGAGGCACGATTCTCAAGAGCAAGTGGTGGCAAGAGTGGGATTCGGACCATCTTCCTGAGATTGAATACGTTTTACAAAGTTATGACACCGCATTCTCAACTAAAGAAAAGAGCAGCTATTCTGCCAGAACAACTTGGGGCGTGTTCAAGAAGCATGGTCAGATAAACGCTATCGTGCTAGAGATGTGGTACGACAGGGTTAATTACCCAGAACTCAGACGTTTGGCGCAGGACTCTTACGACGAGTATCAACCTGACGCAGTGTTAATAGAAAAGAAAGCAAGCGGTCAATCGTTATTGCAAGATTTGCGTATGGCAGGAATCCCAGTTTTAGAGTATTCACCTGACCGAGACAAAGAAGCTCGCGCTCATGCTTCCAGTGCTTTATTGGAAGACGGACGGATCTGGTATCCCGCAGACAAACGGTGGGCTAAGGATCTGATTTCTATTTGCGCTGCTTTCCCTACAGGCGATAATGACGATATAGTGGACACCTGCACCCAAGCTTGGTTAAGATTACGCAAAGGCTGGTTCATTACACACAGCGAAGATTACGATGAGGATGATGAGCCTCGTCCACAAAAGGTAGCAATGTATGGCTGAAGTCGAAGAAAATGTCGTCCCATTTGCAGACGGAAGACCTGCTGATGGTCTTCAGGTAGAACCATTTGGAGACTCAGAAGTTTTAATTGGCGACCCAGAACTTGATGTAATGGATGAGCCAACCTCGGATTTTGACGATAACCTAGCTGAAGTTATTGACGAGAAAGAGCTTTTGCAAAAAGCCAACTCTTTAATCACATCGTATGAAACCGATGAATCGGCAAGAAGTGAGTGGCGCACCAGATACGAAGACGGACTCAAGACCTTAGATCCTGATGGTGGGCTTGAAGAATCTGATGATGCAAGAGCATCCAGAGGTCTATCGACTGTTGTACATCCCTTGATAGCAGAAGCTGCGACTCAATTTAACGCTCGCGCAATCACAGAACTTTATCCCAGTGGCGGTCCAGTCAAGACAACGGTTGTTGGTGACGCTTCCGAAGAAGTCGAAGAACAAGCACGAAGAGTCCGAGAGTTTATGAATTATCAGCTTACGCAGGAAATGCCTGAGTATTTTGCTGATTTAGACCAGATGCTATTTCAACTTCCTTTAGTTGGTCATGCGTTTAAGAAGCTGTACTGGGATGTCAATCTAGGCAGACAAGTCTCTATGTTTGTAAAAGCAGAGGACTTTTGCGTAGCTCCAGAATCAAAAGACTTGCAGACATCGCTAAGATACACGCACGTTATTCGATTACCGAAGAACGATTACAATCGATATGTTGAAGCAGGGTATTACTTACCTGTGCCAACTTACACAGACGTTACCGACCCATCAGGCACTGTGACTCAAGAAATTGAGGGCGTTGACGAATACAACAATGACGATGACGTTTTAACTTTGCTAGAGATGCACGTTTACGAAACCTTTAACGGCGTTGATGGTATGGGCGACGAAGACAATCTTTCAGAGGTTGTTGCTTTACCTTACGTTGTAACTATTGAGATGGGTTCTCAACGAGTGGTTTCTGTTCGACGCAACTGGGATGAGGATGACGAAGACAAGAGAAGGCGCAATTGGTTTGTGTCGTATCGCTTTTTACCAAGCGTAGGTTTTTATGGCTTTGGTCTTTACCATATGATTGGTGGGCTAGGCAAAGCAGCGACGGGTGCATTGAGAGCATTACTTGATTCTGCTGCTTTTGCAAACATGCAAGGCGGGTTCAAGCTTAAAGGTCGTGTTTCTGGCGGTGAGATGGACATCAACCCCGGCGAGTTTGTGGACCTAGACGCTACGGTTGACGATGTAAACAAGGCGATTATGCCACTTCCATTCAAAGAACCCAGTGGCGCATTGTTTAACTTATTGGGTTTGATTGTTGATGCAGGACAACGGTTTGCATCTACCGCAGATTTAAATGTTGGGGACGCAAACCCTAACGCACCAGTTGGCTCAACAGTTGCCTTGATTGAACAAGGAAGCAAAGCGTTTAGTGCAATTCACAAAAGATTGCACAACTCACAAGGGCATGAGTTCAAGTTATTAGCAAAACTCAATTCAGAAAACTTGCCAGAACAGTTTGAATTTTCAACAAACAGTGGCTCAGAGATCATTTACGCAAGAGATTTTGATGACCGAATTGATGTTATTCCAGTCTCTGACCCGAATATCTTTAGCGCAACCCAGCGTATTGCTCAAGCTCAAGCGGTTCTTGAGATGGCACGTTCTGCTCCAGAGTTGCACGATATTTACGAAGCGTACAAACGAATGTACGAAGCGGTCCGTATCCCAAACATTGATGAGGTTTTAAAAAAGCCAGAAGAAGCAGCAAGGCTAGACCCAATCGACGAAAACATGGCGGTTCTGTATGGAAAACCAATCAAAGCGTTCCCAGAGCAAGACCATGAATCGCATATTGCAGTTCACATTCAGTTCTTGCAAGACCCATCTTTAGGTGGCAATCCTCAGATAAACAAAGCAATCATGCCAATTATGATGGCACATATCGCAGAACACATTGCGTTACTGTATCGGACTCGGATGCAAGCAGGAATCAACATGGAACTTCCAAACTTGCCAAATCTCAGAGATCCCAAGTTCCGCTTTGAGGACATTGACCCAGAGCTTGATATGCAGATCAGTCAAAGGGCAGCGCAAGTGGTACAACAAGCACCACAGATGAAGCCAATCCCTGCGATGAACATGCAACAAAATCAACAACAGAATCCATTGCAATACGCACAACAACTTGCACAACTAGAAGCTCAGTCTTTGCAAGCTAGGACTCAATCACAGATTAACGCGGATCAAGCTAAAGCACAGAACAACATTCAGATTAAGCAAGCCGAAGCACAACAAGATATGCAGATTGAAGCTGCGAAAGCTAACGCAGAGTTGCAAGCTAAGATTGCGAAGTTACAAGCCGAATTGCAAATTGAAAGAGAAAAGAACCAAGCTAAAATTCAAATGGAGCAACAACAAAACCAAGCTGAACTCCAGATGGAACAACAGAAAAGCCAAATGGAGGCGATGAAAGATGAATGAGCGAGACATGATAATGGGCGGATTACCAGACATTGACAAATCAATGAGAGAATCAGAAAGAAGACAACTTCAAGGACTAAGAAGAGAAGCAGAAAGAAAACAATTTGAAGGACTAAGAGAATCCGAAAGAAGACAACTTCTTCCAGACATTGACAAACCAATGAGAGAATCCGAAAGAAGACAATTTGAAACTCCAAACATTGACGGAACAATGTCACTTAGCTCTATAGACCCAGAGGAACTTAGAAGAATCGATCCTGACCGTCCTTTTATTAAGAACTATGACAGGTTAGAAAACCTTGTTGAAGTGGCAGGGATTCCTCTTGATATTGCTTTGCAGTTAAACGACGCTATGCCAGAAGACATAGATGATTTTAGCGAAGAGTACGACAACTTCATAAATATGTTTTTAGAAGCATCAATGGAGAGAGCAGATTAACTTACCTCCAATAAACCCAGCAGCTTTTTCGGGTGGTATACCAACGCAGCCAATGCCAATGCCAATGCCTGCACCCCAACCAAGACCCATGCCACCTAGAAAAAGCAACCCGAATCAAGTTGCAGCGAATTACTTGCTACAGAAAATTGCTGATATTAGAAGGCGCACAACAGGAGAAGTTGGCGCATTAACCAGTATGAACTTAGGAGCTTACAATGGCTGAAATTAACGTAGAAAACATTGAAGATTTAAACGCTTTGTTTGAAGAAAAGATGGGATTTCCTGCTGATGCAGAAGGTCTTGAGATGACCGAGGAACAGTTAGTTAACTTTATGTTGCTTTGCCATCAGGCAGAATATGGCATGATGGATGACGATTCTGAAGAAGAGTATGAAGAAATGGATGACGATGGCATGAAAGTTAAAGTCATTAAGCTCCATGGTGGCGATGTTGGTTCTATGATGGACGAACTACTAGGACACAGTTCTTCGAGAATGATGGGAAAGTAGATTGCCCGTCGTCAAAGTAAAAGGCGGTTATCGTTGGGGTAAATCTGGGAAGGTCTATAAACGACGCTCAGATGCCGAGCGACAAGGCAAAGCAATACAAGCTTCTAAAAGCAAAAGGAAAAAATGATGGCGAACAAATCAGTCGAAGCACCCAAAGGTTTTCATTGGATGAAGTCAGGCAAAGGCTATAAGTTAATGAAAAACCCTTCTGGTGGGTATAAAGCGCATAAAGGCGCAAGCAAGAAAGCGTCTTTTCCAGTACAAACTGTCCATAAAAAATAATGGCTACCTACAAAGGGAAGTCAGTCAAGCTCAACAGCCCAAGACGAATCGCAAAAGGCGAGACTAGTCATGGCAAAAAGAAATCTGTTGTTTATGTTATGGATGGTGACCGAGTAAAAAGAGTGACATTCGGCGATCCAAACATGAAGATAAAAAAGAATCAAAAGGGGCGACGAAAGAATTTTAGGGCAAGACATAATTGCGACACCCCCGGTCCTAAAACCAAAGCAAGATATTGGTCTTGCAAAGCGTGGTAACAAATGGCGAAAGCAGCAGTAAAAAAAGTAGCAGCAGCAGAGATACGAGCAGCAAAAAGTTTTCTTGAAAGACGCAAGATATCAAGTAGCGAGTTAAGTCCTAGAAAGTTTGCAAAAGCAGCAAAAGATTTAGATAAAAGTTTTGATGAGGTGCTTCGGTTGCTTGCAATGGAGCTTTCTGGTGGGCAAGTTTAAATGTTGACTGCAGGAGATTTTGGTTATCTAGGCGGTTTGACTGGTGCTGGTAAGGCAGCAGAGCTTTTTGGTTCTGGGCAACTAACAGGCGACATGGCTTCTGGTTACGAAAGAGGCTCAGGAATTAGGACTAGGTTAAACGAAACCGATTACGGTGCTTTATCTAATTATAATTTTGCAGCAAAACGCGCAGGATATCTTGGTGAAGATTTTGAATACAACGCAGATTATGACGATTTATCTACTAATCTCATGTATCACAAAGATTACGTGCCAGATTCTGATGAGTTAAAGAACGCGAAAAACTCGTTAAGGTCAGCAGGTTTCGCAGACATTCCTTTGTTTGAGCCTTCTTCATGGGCGCAAGCAGGGGTTCAGTTTATTAGACCCAATCAATTTAATGCTAAGAATTTACCCTATAGTATTTAAGGCGCAGGCGCAGCCAACGTCGGAGCAAGAGAAGAAAATGTATACGACAAATTAAGAAGCCTTTACAGCGAATGGGGACAGTACGAGTCTTCTGGTTTTGAGGGTGGCAACAAGATGGGTGGTAATAAGTCCAATTGGGGCGCACTTAAATCTTTTGCATCAGGTGACCGACCAGAGTTTTCAAATGCAATTAACTCAGAATACGGATCAAACGAAGCACTGAAACGATATTTAGAAACAGGGGAAATAACCTCTGATTTAAATCCAACTTATGCACTTCAAGCTTACGATTACGCTGTAAGAGAAACTGCTAGGCAACAACAAACAAAATCAGAAGGGTTTTTCTCAAGTTTTTTAAAAGGAAACATTGGTGCAATTGTTGGTGGCACGTTAGGTTTTTTGGTTGGCGGTCCACCGGGTGCAGCACTTGGCGCAGGTGCAGGCGCAACTGCTCAAGGAATTGAAGCAGGGGATTCTTTTTTTAATATTGCATTAAGCGCAGCAGGGAGTTACTTCGCAGCAGGAAGCATTGCCAACGGTTGGACAAATGCGTTTAAGGAGATGACAGTAGAGCAAGCCCAAGCAGCAGGATTGACGGGCGCATCAGGGGTTGGCGCAGCAGGAACTGGAGGAACGCTTGCAGCAAGCCAAGCAGCACTTGGCGTTGGGACAACAAACACTGTTATCAACGCAGGATTATCCGCAGAAGCTTATGCAAACGCAGCAAACATAATAAGAGCTGGAGGTTCGTTAACGGGAATCAATCCAACGGTTTTAAAAGGCTTGCTAAACAACACAGCTTTTATGAACTCTTTAAGCCAACCAATTTTTGCATCAACAAATTTAAAAGCAGCCGAGTTATTAACAGAAGCAGCTACAACAACTGGAAGCAAAGTGGTCGACGCTGCAATACAAGTCCTTGATACCACAGGAAAATACACAGGAACTGTCAACGCAGAAGGATTGGCAACTACGGGGGCAGCCACGGCAGACGCGGTAACAAAAACCATTGAAGCAAAAGAACAAGCAGAAGAAGCAGAAGTAAGGGCAGAAGAATTTGGAGAGTCTTTTGAAACCGTTTATGAAGACGCATATTCAGATGACGTTGCTTCTGAAGGCACTGTCGGTGGATTAGGCTCTGCTATGCCAGCGTCTTCTCGATATGGTCGCCGATTTACAAGAAGGTTTGTGTAGCAATGACCGAAATAACCCCAGAAGTAAAACCTGAAGAACCTGTTAAAAAGAAGGTTGAGTTGGAACTAGAGGTCACGCCTAATAACATAGGGGTCAACCCATTTCAAAAGTGGGTGCATTTAGCCAAGACGGTAGACGCTTGGCGCATATTCCCAAGGATTTTTGTCACGGTTTACATTGTATTGCTTTACGACGTAGTCACTTGGTTTATGGAATTAAAAGAACCAAACCTAGAACAAGCAGGATTGGTCAGCATTGTTGTTGGCGCGATGGCAGCGGTGTTTGGTATTTACGCAGGAACGAACAAACAAAGTAAAGCCTTTAAAGGCGGTGACTGATGGGCGAAGCGTTTGCTCTGATTGCAGAGGTCGGTTTTCCGATAGCGATGTCGCTTATCGGTGGTTTCTTTATATTCCTAACAATCAAATACATCCTTGAGTCTGTGGTTGGTCAGGTGCAAAGCATCCATTTGATTGTACAAAATTTAGACAATAGAGTTAAAACCATGAACCATGATATGGTTCGCATGGATTGTACAATGTGTAGCGTGTTAGGCATACGCCCAGACTTAGAAAGAATATCAAGAGCCGATGGGAAAGAAGACGCAAGGCGCGACTGATGAATATTGCTCAAGTAATTAGCGAATACGGCTTTCCCGTTGTAGCCACGGTTGGTCTGCTATACATGATTTACTTTATATGGGGTTATATCACCAAAGAAATTAAGTTAAAACTTGGTGAAACCACAACTACTTTGATAGGCTTAATAGACCGCATTCGTATGTTGGATAACGATATCATACGGTTACAGCAAAAACTTGATACGGTGATTGAAATACGTGAGATCCAAGATAAAAAAGATACTAAAGGCAGCAACTAGTATTGTAGGACATGTTGTTGTTATTTTTTGTGTGGCTTTGGTTTGCTGTATCTTATTATTGTTTTCTCCATTAAACACTGCGTCTGCGGAAATGCTGCACAAATTTAAAAGTCCCAGCTTTTCAGGCAATGGTATGTCTGCTCACTATCTGACTATCGAAAACCAAGAACACAGTCGCGAAAATACTATTAAAGAAGAAAAGCTTGCTTTAGTTGAAGAAGCAGAGCGCGAGGTCAATAATAG
>NZQM01000226.1 GCA_002695905.1 Parvibaculum sp. | reverse complement strand
CGAAAACACAAACAACGGAAAAGAAAATGCAAATACTAAAAAGAATATTTAAAAGAAAACCAGAAGCGCAAACTAAAATCTATACCCAAGGTACTTGGTACATCTTAAAAAATGGCCGATACGTTAACGGCTTAATGGTTTCGCTATGAGTCAAAAAACTGTAAACCTTTGCTTATTGTCATGGGCTGCCTTTACTTTTTTAAAGATTGCTTTAGGCTGAAAAAACTAGTTTCAGTAGATAGAGGAATATTTCTGGAGAATTGACCAATTTTCTTCTGAAAGTCCTCTATCTGCTTTCTATTTTCAATTACATATATAGAAGCTTCCAGGGAACCATCATTAATAGCACTCTGTAAAGTCTCTAAGGCATCCAAAGAAAGATTATTTAACCAATCTTCATGTAATACAAAAGGTTTTATTTTCATAACTTAAAAATTAATTTTTAAACGAAAAAAAAAGGATAAAAGAAGTGATAAAAAAAAGTAAGCAAGCCATAGGATTTAAAGGTACTGATAAAACAGCCTTAGCGTTCCCAAAAAAAAAAGTTAAAACGCCAAACAAAAAGAAAAAGACATCGCCAGAAAAAATAATACAAAAGCAAGTAGAAGCCTACCTAACTATTTTAGGAGTCCGCTTTTTTCATATCCCCGACTATTTACTAATGTTTATAAAAGTGACCCCTGGCGTTCCTCAGTATTTAAAAAATCTAGTAAGCCAACATTTTAAAGGTTTGCCCGATCTTATAATATGGCATAAAAATGAAAAAGGCTTTAACCATTGTTTACTATTAGAACTAAAAACAGAAATAGGCAAACTATCCCAGGGTCAAAAAAATTGGCATAAGGGGTTAAATGTAAGTGTTACTTATGGATCTGACGAAGCTATAAAAGAGATTGATAAATTTATTTCTTTTTGTGAAAAAAATTAATCTTTTAACCTTGTTATTTGTCGCACAAATTAATATATTTTAATCATGGAAAAAATGCTATCAATAAACACAAACACAAACAAAGCTTTTACAATACCAAAATTTCATAAGACGAAACCAAAATTTGGTAGAATCAAAACTGTAGACCTTAAATATGATAGCATTGGTGAGGTCTGCGGAGGTGAGATTTTATTTGTATTAGATGAAGGAAAAGACAATGAAGGAAAACAATGCTTATAGGGATTGCTTTAGGTATGACCAAAAGTGTCACGATGAACTGTGCGAGATTTCTAAATACTTACAAAAAGTAGGAGAGAAAAATAGTACTTCTTCATGTATTAAGTACGCTATAAGGAGAGCCTATTTACTACTTAAAATAAACAAAAATTTTAACTTTACAAAATAACACAAACAAACACAAACAACGGAAAGAAAAATGAAAAATATATACAAAGCTCTTGCAAGCTTTCAGCAAGAAGTGCCCGCTATTCACGAAGGTACAAAAGGCTACGGCTATACATACTCAGACCTAAAGACAATTCTACGAGTCATTAATCCTATAATGGCTAGGAATAACTTAGGCTTTACGCAACTCTTAGAAGGTGAAAACATAGTAACAACTATATTCCATACAGAAAGTGGCGAAAGCATATCTAGTACAACCAACATCCCGCAAGGTATCACGTTAAAAGGTATGAACACTTTCCAAGTAGCTGGATCTGGATATACATATTATAGAAGATACGCTCTAAGTGCTTCTCTTGGTTTAGTTACAGACGTAGACTCAGACGCTAAAGGCGAAGAAGTTAGAGACAACAAAGAAAAGTTTGCAATACTTTACAACCTAGAGAGAAATATAGGAGAAAGTGAAAAAGGAAAAGAGGAAGCTTACAAAGAGTATAAAACTCTAAGCAATGAAGAGCTAGACGAATCTATAAAGCATTATAAAATACTAGAGAGTAAAAGAAATGCAATTAACTACACAAACAAAATNTTTAAACAACAAAGGGCTAAATCTAACATAGACGATAAGACATATAAAACAGATACAAAAGACGATCTAAGAGAGCTTTTAAAATCTGTAAATAAAATGTTCGGCTCTCATGAAGAAGTGACAGAGCTTTTCACAAATAAAGTAAAGGANTTANAAAATGAAGCAAACTAACTTACTAGACGATCTTATAGAAAGAGATAGAAGAAAAGTTTTATACAAAGGCCAGGAAGGTTACTTTATAAGGTACTCTAATAATATGAACATGATACTAATAGACATTAATGACAAGATTATAGAAGTAAATAGAAACGCTGTACTATACGACTATTAATGTCAAAAATAAAAATACAATACGATAGGCGCGACGACATAAGCGAAAGTCTACGCTGGGCTGTAAAGCAAAGAGATAATTTTACTTGTGTATATTGTGGCTATAATAAAAAGATAGGTGAAAAAGATGGAACCTGGGGCGTTTCTAATTGGAACGAAATAGACCATCTTCTACCCTATTCTAAAAAAGGCAAAGCTACTNTAAAAAATTTAGTAGTAGCTTGCCATAAGTGCAATTCTGGTAAATCTGATTCTATCATAAAAAAGGGCTTAGGTCTTTTCGGCTGGATAGAAAAAAAAGAACGCATCTTAAAAAAATTAATTAAACACGCTCAAAGGATTAAAAAACTAGAGCAAAAATACAACCAAATAAAAACCAAAGGAATAAAGTAAAATGGAAAACGAAGTAACAAAAGCTCTAGATATAATTAGAGAAATGCCCATAAGTAAAATGGTAGCTCTAAATTTTATTACCAAAGAACAAATAAACCAATACATCAAAGAAAACCAAAAAGGAAAGTAAAATGGCATCTTTAAACAAAGTACAACTAATAGGAAGAGTAGGAAAAGACCCAGAAATCAAAAACCTAGGGGCTTCCAAAGTAGCTAAATTCTCTCTAGCAATAAGCGAGAAATACAAAGGCGAAGAACGCACAGAGTGGCAAAATATTGTAATCTGGAATAAACTAGCTGAGGTAGTAGAAAAATACGTCTCTAANGGNTCTNTAATCTATGTAGAAGGCAAAATACAGACAAAAGCATGGGACGATGCAAGCGGAAATAAGCGCTTTTCCACTGAAATAGTAGGCTTTAGTATGCAACTGTTAGGCTCTAGGAAGTCCGACCATAGAGCACAAGAGCACCACAACACAGAAGCATCTGCACCAACTGTAGACGATCTACCCTTTTAAACAAAAAGCCCGCCTAAATAAATGGGCGGGCTTCTCACAAACAAGCAAAAAGGAAAGAAAGGTTTTGCTTACTTGTAAATATAAAACTATTGACATATAAAAACTAGTTTTTTCTCATATCCCAACGTGCGGGGCCATTTTTTCTTACATCCAAATGCACCCAGGTACTATATAAGCCAATGCCGCCAAGTTTAAAGGCTGGTATTCTCTCCGCTAGCTCTTTTAACTGGTCTGGGGTCATNCCNNTAGGNACNTTNANNTCTGCNNCATCNNCATANATATGCTGNGAATTATGAGCGCCGCCTACTTCTTTAGAAGAGTTATGCTTTCTACATCTAAAGCCAGAGGTAATAATTAAAGNCTTGCCTACCATATCCCATAAGATTCTGTAANNTTNTNACTAAGCTNTATNTTTATNGGNTCNGAACCACCGCANCANTCTAANCCTTTNCACTTAAATTCATGTCNGGAAAANTTTGCCGTTAAATCACCCATTTTTNCCGCCTGGTCTTTTTTCGTTTTTTCCGTAGTTTANTCGGTCNCTTAGNTCATTGACTCGCTCAACTATTAAAAACTCCGATAGGTCTATGTCTTTCCGCTTATTAAATGAACTATTCCCGCCAACTCTTACAGCATTATACATTGTCTTAGCTGTGATACTTGGAACGCCAACCTGTAGCATGATAAATAAAAATACTTCATCTGCTAGCTTTCTGCCATGCTCCCAGCTAGAATAGTATATAGCATCGTGAACAGTAGCCGCTTCTAAATAAAGACCTGTAAAAGGGCTGCCAATCAATGACCATGCAAATTTAGGAATACTAGCACCATCGTATATAAAACCTTTTTTTATTGTGATCTTATAAGTAAAGCCTTTAAAACTAAAAGAGCAAGTAAAATTCTTACCTAGCTTAAACTCTCTGCTAATTATCTTCTTTTCCCAAAAAAAATAATTTGATTCTTTACGTTCTACTAGTAAGTGCTTGCCTGTGGGATAATCGTTAAAACTAAATTTATTTTTTGTTATCAAAATCTTTCCTTTCTTGAAACGTGTAACCATCCTCTAGCCATAGACTAAAAAAGCTCTCTATAGTTCCAAACCTGTTTTTTAAAAAGTGATAGACTTCCTCGCCGTCTGGTATATTGTCCTCGTCTCTCATTATAGCAACTTCTAAAAGGTTTTTTTTAATACAGTCGTACTCGTTGCGTGTACTTTTCCAATAGTCGGAAAGTTTTCGCCCTTTAACTTTAAAAGCTACTAGCTGATTCAAATTTTCATTCCAAGAGTTAGTAAAGAAATTACTAAAAACGCTGTTAAGCTCTTGCGACTTAAAAGACTTAAAAAAGAATCGCTCTATATTTCTTTTCTCAGATTCCATAAATTTTTTAAAAATTATCTTAGCCTGTTCTTTTGTTATCGTTTCTTCATCTTGTAAAGAAATTAGATAGCTTTGCTGCCTGGTTATAAATTCAAATAAGCCCTTGTCTCTTTTATAAGTTTTGAGCTTCATTAATACCATAATAGGAGCAAACACCAAAATAGAAACGCCTACTATAAAGGGTAGGACGTGCTCTCTAGCCATTCCCATAGATTCCAACCAGGAACCAAAGGAAAAAAGTATTTCTAAAAGTTCTACCATTTATACTGGTTTAACCTTAGTGCCTAGTATATACTGGTGTTCATCTGATTCGTAAAGCTCTAATAGTGCAAATGAAAGGGCTTCCTTTGGATTAGAAAAAGCGTCTTTTATGGCTTGGCTTGTACCTTCCGACCATTGTATAGGCTCTTCATTATCAAAAGGCAAAGAAGTACGTCCTTTTTGTATATCCCCTGCTGTTGTTACGTTGATATTGTCAAAAGTTAAATGAGCAGAAATTAGCTCTAAATTATTTACACCGTTAGATGTCCACTGCATAGCTACGCAAGTGCTCTTAGCACATATAGGAAAATTTTCTCTTTTAATCATTTATTTGTTCTCCTTTTAGAACATTAGTAAAAAGTTGCCATTGTCTGTAGATGGTGGAGTGCCCGCTTCTTTTATCTCTACCCTGGAATTACTTACAGTATTAAAGGTCACTTTAGTAACTACGTCAATAGTTCCCGCTGACAAAGGAACCGCACTCAAAGCGCCGCTAATTTGTTTATTTGTGTTATGTTGAAACTCTAAAGTCCTAGCCGATCCGTCTATGTCAATTCCTGTAAAAGCATTGTTTGATATACCTGTAGCATATATACAAGACCCCGCCGAAACTAATAGAGTTTGGCTGTTTGGAGTAGTAAGTGCGCCAATAGTAGCAAAATTACCAGCTCCCGAACTACCAGTAAAAGATACCGCAAACATTGAAACAGGATTATTAACCGCGCCACTAAAAGAAACTATAATGTCATTATTTCCTGTAGGTGGATTTAGCAAACCATAGCAGGCCCATCTCTGGGCTAGTCCGCCAAAGTTTTGAGCTTTTATTAAGGTCATAGCTTGGCCGCCATATTCACAGCCAGAATAACTCCTGGTATTACTCATAATAAAAGAAACAAATAAAAAACCATCCGCCCCTGTATTTTGAGTGTGCGCCCTTGTAAGGGATGTACTAGGCCATGTAGGGGTAGCAACTGCGGCTGTTTTATTTCCTATTGCTAAGGCCATTTTAAGATTCCTCTGCCACCGCTACTACATCCCATTTAGCAGCTGCTCCATTATATATACAACCCACATATATTGTCTTTAATGCAGTTGTAGAAGTTGGTATTGTAACACCTATTGACCTGAATATAGCGTTCCAAACTAACGCCCTAGAGGTTCCATTATCTCTTAATCTAATAGTAAGCTTTTGTGCATCATGGTTGGGCGTTAATGCTGATCCACCATCGTTTGGCGCGTCTATTGTGACTGTCGCATCAGAAATGTTTCTCAAAGAAAATTGAGTATAAAGACCAACGTCAATAGTTAAAGTAGTTGCAGTTAATGCACTACTAGCTCTATAGTTAGGTAAGTCGCCTACTGTAATACTTTTCTTATTGTTAGAATCTTGCGAATCTTCTATTATTAAAACATCATCATCATGAGGACTAGACTTAGCTGTTATTTGTGCTATTTCATTAGCTACGTTAACATGAACAGCGTTTGAATCTGTTCCGCCTGGGCCTTGCGCTCCTGTGTCGCCTTTGGTTCCCTGTAGATTTATTATAGATAGACTAGACTCAGCAGCTTTTAAAACTGAGGAATTGAAAGTAGATGTACTACCTATATCTAAATCTAACTCGACCTCTATATAGTCATTAGCTAATAACTTAATAGGCTCATAAGTAAAGTTTAAAGTCCAATAGTCAGAAGCTCCGCTAGCGTTTCTAATATAACTAGAATCTAAAGCCCCCTGGAGTAAAACACCATTTTTTAGAATATTAACAATGGGCTGTGCTCTTTGGTTGACGCTGTTAAATACTCTCAACCTACCTTGTATTAAGTACGTGCCATCGTTGTCTACAATAGCCCTACTTGTATTTGTAGTGTTAGAGTGGCTAAATCCTGTATCTTTATAGGTTTCAAGGTTCCAAGGTACTATTAAAGACCCTACAGTAGGGCCAAAGCTAGCATCGGCTGCATTGCTTTTTAATACCATTATAGGTAAAGCAGAAGACGTACCGCCTGGTAAATTAGTTAATTGTGATCCGTCTACCGCTGGAAGTTTTCCAGTACCATCTAATTGAACTATATTATTTGCACTTGTACCGACATCTAAAACCGCTGCCGTTCCTAGCCCTAAGTTAGTTCTAGCAGTAGGCGCACTATTTAAGTCGCTTAGATTGTTTAATATGGCTAATTTTGTATTGTCTGTGCCTGTAACATTAGTAAGCTGTGATCCATCTACAGCGGGTAGCTTAGACGTTCCATCTAGTTGAACTATGTTATTTGCGCCTGTGCCTGTATCTAGTACCGCCGCCGTTCCTAGTCCTAAGTTAGTCCTAGCAGTAGCAACATTATTTAAGTCACTAAGATTGTTTAGAATAGCTAGTTTTGTATTATCTGTAGCAGAAATGTTAGTAAGCTGTGAGCCGTCTACCGCTGGCAATTTAGCCAAAGCATCTAACTGAACTATATTGGTAGCACTAGTACCAACATCTAAAAGAGCCGCAGTACCTAGACCTAAATTTGTCCTAGCAGTAGGTACACTATTTAGATCACT
>NZQM01000225.1 GCA_002695905.1 Parvibaculum sp. | reverse complement strand
TTCCCCAACCAAGCTACCTGTCTTTAAGCTGAAGCCTTATACCGGCTATCAGTTCAAGAAAGCTGTTGAGGTTTTACAGGCAAACCCATCGATAAATGATTTCGCCTTTGCTGAAGAGGTTGGTGTAACCGATGCGGAGTCAGCAGCGCAGTTGTTATCTGATGTGAAGGAGCAGGGTGTTCCTGAGGTGGCGGCACCAACGCCACTAGCTCTGCCAGCACCAGCCCCAGTTGACACCTTAGCTCTTGATCAGTTCAACGCCGCTATGGCGAAGGCGATGAAAGGTATAGGACTGTCTGACGTGCCGGTCAATGTGGACTTTGCACTACGAACAGCAGCACAAGATGCGGATGGCAACGTCGTTTACGGCATAAGACCAAGGCGAAAGGGCGAAGAGGTTGACCGTGAGCTTCTTGTTGGTGGCGATTTAGGGTCGGGGTCTTTCGTTAGGGATGAACAAGTAGATCCTAATGCACAAGAGGGCACTGTAACCGCAGGTTTTTATTCTCCAGAGCTAGGCAGAATCTTTTTATCTATTGATGCGATCAAGACCGATCCATCTATGACCCAGGAACAGGTTGAAGCGGCTCTCGTAGATACGCTGAACCACGAAAGCATTCACGCAATGCGAATGATGGACTTGTTCAAGAAGAAAGAATGGAGCCTGCTTAGCAAGAAAGCCCGTGAGCTAAAGAAGTCAGGAAATCAAACCTATCTTGGCTGGGCAAAAGAAAACTATGGCGAACTGAACCCAGTTCAGCAGAACGAAGAAGCTGTTGCCGAGTTAGTAAAAGATCAAAGAGCCAATCAAAAGCTGGTTGTCGGCAAGCCAAGGGCACTGATTAATCGGATCAAGCGGTTTATGTCTGGTCTGAAGAACGCCTTAGACGGCTCAGGGTTTACGTCCTTTGAAGCAATCATTGATGACATTGGTGCTGGACGTATAGGCGGCAGATCTCGAGAAGCTAGAACGTTGCAGCTTAGTGAGCGCAGAGTCGGCTTGGCTCCTTATGCAGCAACTGGAACTGTAGTTGGGCCAAGAGGTGTGACCACTGGCGAAGAGGAGGGCCGCGAAGGTCAACCTCGAATGGCAGACTTCAGCAGAAGGGCTGCGGTCACGACAGAGCCTGTTGAGATGGGTGTTAATGTCAGAACTGATGGCGATATAAACTATGCTGATTTGATCGTTAGCGGTCAGAAGAAATACGAAAGCCGCGATAAAGACTCGCTTCGACCTTATGTTGGCAAGCGTATTGGCATAGTGGAAACAGGTTCTGGGCCTGCAAAGCTTGTTGGTTACGCTACTGTGGGAGAGCCTATTGAGGTTGGCGAAGCAGAGTTTGATGACTCAAGAGACCAGCACCTTGTGCCTGAAGGCAGTAAGTTTGACATAAAGTCTGGTCAGTCAAAGTTTCTCTACGAGATGATTAATCCTGAGCAGTTGGCACAGCCTATCGATGCGTCAGGAACTAAGGGCATTGTTGCTAGAAACATTTCACAGCTTGATGATGAGGCCGCTCCATCCTTCAGCAGAAGGGCTTTGGATGAAAGATCAAAGCGCAAAGTAGATACAACGGTTGATCCAGAGGTTGAGGACGCTTACAAGAAGTTAATGAGTAACGAGATTACTCGGAGCGAATACGACACCATAGTCCTTGGGACAATCGGGCCTTATGACTCTGTTCCAGATCCGGCAACAGAAGCTGAAATGATTGAAGGACTCANAGTTAGGAAACAAAAGGAAAAAGTTAACGCTCCTGTCGATGAGGGTTTGAACGTAGGGCTTCGCCTTGACATTAACGCATATCTTAACAACAACCCGCCGGTCTGGGTTCCTACGATCCATAAAATTGTTAGCCCCAGCAAACAGCCACCAATATCTCACAAAGCAACAGCTTCAATAACAAACGCCGACTTTACAAAAACCCCTCAAGGCAAAGCCCAAAAAGTCATGGAGGGTGGCGTAAAAGGGCCGTTCGCTACGATCAATGGACAGTTTGCAAATAGAACTGATGCAGAAAATAAAGCCATAGCAGAACAAGCTATTAATGATCCTGCGTGGACGCAAGTCGGTTTTAATCCAAGAAAGCACTCTTATTTCTACGACAGAAAGACCGGCGAACCAGTTACGTTTGCTGACGAAGTCGTACAAGTCGGCCCATTGGTGCTTGCCAAGAACGCAACAAAAGGTGAGTTACCAGGCGGCGAGGTCTTTGAGACACTGTACTCAAGGACAACCCCGCTCAGCCCACTAGGCCAAGCCGCTTCTATGGGCATGACCAACACCGATCTGTTACCAACTCAGCAAGAGTTGAAGCAGATGAAGGACAACACCTACAAGCCAGAGAAGAAACGCACTTTGGTTGAGGCGGCACAGTTATTACAAGATCGCTGGGAGGCCTCTACAGGCCGCACAACGCCGTTTGAGTACACTGAAGAGAACATAGGCATACTGTCCGACATGCTTGCCTCTGAGGCTCTTGTAGCCCTAGATAACGACTCAAACGCTATCGGCTGGTATGACCGTAAGATCAAGACCGCGAAGAAGGTCATGGGCTTAGTTGAGCCTGCGATTATGCAGTCGCCNGAGAGTGAGGCTGTGTTTGACTTTGGACTTGCTGTTACATCAAACGGTCAGGCCGTGGTTGATAACTTCGAGATGGCAACGGACATGTTTCGGTTTCATCAGAAGAACGGTCGGTTCCCTGAGACAAAGAAAGAGTTTGATAAGGGTGGTGAGCGTAACGCAGCCATGCTTGAAGCGTTCAAGTTTCATAACGAGTTCAGCAAGAGTGGTCAGAATCAGGCGCTCAGGGACTTCTTAGATGAAGACTTCACCGTTAGAGATCTGTCGGCGTTTGCAGATGACTTCAACGCACAGGTTGGCTTTGATGCAATCAAGGTTCCTAGTGCTGAAGGTGCTGATGTGGTGGTCAAGGGTAGCTATATCCTTGGGCCTAAGATTGGACAGGGCTTCTATCAGAACATTCGAGGGAACTATGACCCGTTGACGATGGACATCTGGTGGATGCGGATGTGGAACCGAGCAATCGGTAGGCCATTTGTTGACGGCTTAGATGATTCTGCCCGTAACGATAGGCGAGATGAATTAAAAGCCTTGGTCAAGAAGAGCGGCGGGTTGCCAAAGCAGCTTGTTANCGAGGTTCTCAAGGGTAACGATCAGACGCGCACCGAGATCTATCAAGACCCTGATATGTTTGATGATTTCATCAGAGACCTTGAGCGCAGATATCAGCGGTTCTACAAAGACTACAAGATAGAAAAGGGTGTCAATCACACCAAGCCTGAGATCTTTAAGAAGACTGGCACCTATGTGAAGAACCTGAAGCCTCAGTTGCAAGCGACCCCGAAGGGTGTTGTTGAGCGAGCTTACATGCGCGAGGTTGTAGAGGCTGCTAGAGAGCGCCTGAGAGATCAAGGCTACGACATAACGACTGCCGACTTCCAAGCACTGATGTGGTATCCTGAAAAACAATTGTTCAGGGCACTGGGTGTTCAGCCTGGTCGAGGCTCTGACAATGACTATCTTGATGCAGCAGAGATACTTGCTGAGAAGGAAGGAGTACCCCGTGGAAAAGTTGAAAAAGCACTCAGGGACGCAGACAGAGAGCGCACCGTCGATGATAAGCCAAGTGCCAGAAGGCAAGATGGGGCTGTTCGTGGGGATGCTGCAAGATTTGACAGCCAAGAAGAAGGCCCAGCGTTTAGCCGAAGAGCGCCGACGTTAGCACCCAAGCAGATACCTGAAGGTCAGGTTAAGCAAACCGTCGAGCGCAACATTGAAGTTGCAGAGAGCGCACCGGCTGGATACGTTCCCAAGTTCAACCCATCATCAGATCCATACGCACAAGCCGTAGCTGCTGACCCCGATAAAGGGGCCGTCCTGCCGCCAGAAGAAAGAGCAATGTTCTCCAGAGCCTTGGCTCCTGAAAGACCTGAGTCTGTTCAGGAAGCTATGGATAGCATGCTAATCGCCAACCCAGAAGATCTAACCCCAGGCGAAACCTATCTGAATGTTCTTGAGCAAGGCCCGATAGAAGAGCGCCTCACTCGATACAAACAGAACGCTGTATTTCAGTATGCCCAACTTGAGGCCTACAAGAATAAGTTTGACCGAGAAGTCTTGGCTAGTTCAGCAGCAATACCTGCGCTCATGGCGGCAGACAGGTCTAATGCGATCACTGCACAAGCCATATCAAGCGGAATACCTGTTTACGAAAATGGTCTGACCAAGGTTGTGGACTTCAACCACACCTTCACAGAAGGATCTGATAGAGCGGGTGAGACGCAAAGCTTCAGAGGCTTGATTGATGTCATGGGCATGTTGTTCACAAAGCAACACGGTTCGCTAGAAGAAGACGCTCAGGCATACGCCATTGCTCGTCGAGCAGAAGGCTTGCGCCAGCGAGGCATAGAGTCTCCAGGCACCACAGAACAGCATGCGATGGTTATCCGTAATGCGGAGCAATACCTTGATGAGAACGGTCGTTCCATTATCAAAGACTGGTATGACGCATGGCAGGGTTACAACAGAAACACGATCAAGTTCCTGCGTGACACTGGCGTACTGACAGAGAAAATGGCAGAGATATGGGCTGCTCAATCAGACTACGTCCCGTTCTACCGTCAGGCAGAGGGTGAAGCTACACCTAATGTGCCAAACATATTCGGTGGACTGACTGCGCTATCAAGCTTCAAGAAGATCAAAGGCAGCGAGAAGCAGTTAAGTGTTCCCTTGCTGGACGCGATCACGATGAACCTTAGTGCCGCCGTCGATATGGGCATGAAGAACGTTGCTCAGCAGCGCGTTGTCAGGGACATGGTTCGTTATGGATTAAGCTCAGAGATCCCAGCCGGTGAGGCCATTGACGGGCGTCCTACTGTGACATTCAGGGTTGGTGGCAAGGATCGCAAGTTTACTATCGAAGATCCGTTGGTGTATCAGTCGCTTCAGCCACTAGCCGGCAGCGGCTTTGATTCGCTTGAAACTGTTCTTGGGGCACCAGCAAATTTGTTGCGAGAAATGGTCACAAGAGAGCCTGGGTTTATCTTGGCTAATATGATGCGTGACACACTGTCAGCGTATGTGACATCTGGCGCAAACTTCGTGCCTATTGCAAGCACCTTGAAGGGCTTTACTCAGGACATGCAGGAGCTTGAGCGAGCAGGTGTCGTTGGTGGCTACGATTACTCAAAAGATCCAAAAGATATCGGCTCTTATCTCAACAAGATAATGAAGGAGCGAGGCTACATAGAAGACTCAGCAGCCTCCATCACAAAACCTTTTGTTGGGTTGTGGAATTTCATGGGTGATGTCACGACACGATCTGACTTCGCTACAAGAAAAGCGGTTTACGATGATGTTCTAGCTCGCACAGGTGATGAAGCTGAAGCTGTTTGGCAGGCGAAAGAGGTAATGAACTTTGCTCGTCGCGGCGCTCACCCTGTTATGCGGGTACTGACAACAGCAATACCGTTCTTGAATGCTCGACTGCAAGGTCTTGATTTACTTCTAAACTCTGCTCGAGGGAAGCGAAATGCCAACAAGAACTTAGATCGCGCCCAAGCGGCTAGGTCATTCATCTTTCGGGGGGCAACTATTGCCGCAATGACCTCGCTTTATTACATGTTGGTAAGCGATGACGAGCANTATCAAGAGCAAACGGAAGAGATAAAAGACAACTTCTGGATTATCCCTGGGCCNAACGGNGTTGCGTTTAGATANCCNATNCCNTTTGAGGTTGGNTTGTTATTCAAAACNATCCCAGAGAGAGCGTTACGCTACGCGACAGGGGATGCGACTGGTCGAGAAACACTAGGCTCCCTTGGTCGGGGCGTTGTCAGTACGCTTGAATTGAACCCGTTTGGAGTTCAGGCGGTGGCTCCAGCTATTGAGGTTCTTGCGAACTATAGTGCCTACACAGGGCGAAACATCACGCCGGTATTTGTTGATCAAGGCGAGGCTCAAGAGTTCCAAGAAACCCTTGGCACATCAGAAGTCGCTAAGATGATAGGTCAAGTGTTGGGTGTTAGCCCGATCAAAACTGAGTACTTAATCAAGGGCTACACAGGAACGCTTGGCGCATACATCCTTGAAACGAGCGACTTAGCACTCAGAAGCAAGACGCTGCAAGGCGACAACAGGACTGTGCTGCCTACAATGAAGATCACCGAGTACCCAGTCCTAAAGAGATTCTTTACCAGAGAGTTCGGCGGCGCAGAGAAAGAGCGGTTCTATGAGATGAGCAACTACATCAACCGCTTCTACAAGACTTACAATGACCTTGCTGAAGAAGGCAGGCTGGAAGAGCTTCATCGGTTTAGTGCTGGCAAGGAACACTTGTTAGGCATGAAGCGTAGCACCGACATGGTCAGAAGGGATCTCGCCTCGTTGAGGAAAGAAAAAGCAACCATCATGCGGATGGATTTAAGTGCCGATGAGAAGCAGAGGATTATCAGAGACATCAACCTAAGGGAGCGGTTCCTGCTTGAGGTTGTCCCAGAGCTATCCAGATTAGCTGACCTGCCAACAATCGATGTTGGGTCACGGCTGCGCGGGGCTTTTAACTAAGGCATGAGCGATGACGAGGTCAAGGCTGGGATCTTGGCTGGGATTTACATTGCAGCCGCCGTGTTCGGACTGTCTTATCTTGTACTGCTCTTCTAATCGTTAGGGTTCCAGCACCCAATGGTCTGAATGTTGTGCGTCTGGCCTGAGTGGTCACAGACCCAGCTACAAATGTGTTCACCGTCTGATGTTGTTATCTCGTCAATCAGTCGCCATTCATGGACGTGAGCGTAAGCCACAGCCGAAAGTAGAACGGCTACCGCNGTGATNAACAACCTCATGTCTTGCGCTTAGATATCAGTTCGGATCTGCGCTGGCGGCACTTCNTGCANCTGCGTACAGATCCCTGAATCTTCAGGTCGTGCGTCGGATAGGTTCCCTTGCAGTTCATACAGATGTTTATGTCCCTAGCAACGCCATACTCAATCTGAGTAATTTTACCGCCCTCTCTGAGGTNCTCTTCGAGTGCTTCGTTACTCATCCTCATCCTCCTTTATCTCAGACCAACGATTCGTAAAGCGAAGGTCGGTTATCATTAAAGCCGTTGACTCGCACAATGGGCATTTCCCTGGGTAATCTTGATGGAACCCTTTGGCATCGCAGTCCAAACACACAACGTGCCAATTGTTCATGTATCACTCTTATGCAGCACGGGAAACCACCGGCAGTCAAAGACATAGCTAGACTTGGCGTTTCCCTTGTTGTCATCGACCCTATCCTTGTAGGAATGCTCTTTCGCCATACCCTTTCGGATCAGGGTGTTAATCCTGTGCAGGTCTGCCCAGTGAACGCCACTGTACTCAGACATCTCTATATCAAACACGATAACAATGTTTGGATAAAGCCTGTTGTACCGCTCGACATCCTTGCGGTTGAGGGATATGGCGTACTTGGGGTCAAGACCAAACATTCTCTGAGAATGAATCCATGAAGACCGCACCGTTTTCAGGTCTGATGGGAACGATATCCTCATGTCATGAGTGTATTTGTCACGAGCCTTTTCTACGTTCGGCAAGACCACTACACGATCAAAGCCTTGGTTGCGGATGAAGTTGCCTTCATCCACTTCCCCAGCGGCACACCATGCCTCTTTATCTTGAAGATCTTTAGAACGGGATGTCATCTTCAAAGTCTTTAGTCAGATCAACCTGTTGAGGATTAGCCTCACGCCGCTCGACAAACTCGCCGCCACGCCTTTCTAACTGCTCACTGCGAATCTTATTCACCTCAAGCTTCAACCCAATGTACGACCCCCTGTCGCCACTGTTCTTCCAACCAGCCAAACGCATCTCTACCTGGTCAGCACCAGCCTTAAAGTGCTCGACAAGCAGCTTCCCTTGAGCGGCGGTAAGGTATACCGGCCCTCGAAAGTGAGGATACTTGTCGGTCTTGCGCTTCTCAGGACTCTCGGGGTACAGATTACCGTTCGACGCTTCTTTAATGTACTCAGCCATTGTCGGCTTCTCCTTCTTCTATTTGCTTTTTACGGGCCTTGAACGCAGCTATCATCTCGTTATAGATGTCTTGGAACTGGTTCTGCACCGTNGTGATGGTTGAAATGTTTTCTTTGTAGTAACTATTGAGGCCATCCACACTAGTCATCAACTCAAGAAACTGGCTCATCCCATCCGCGAACGCACGGGCTTCATTCTCAGTCATTTCAGATTCGCTCTCTTTCGGCGGCGGAGCTTTTGCCGGTTCAGCCTTTGCTTTTGGTTCAGGCTTTTTCTTAGGGGACTTGTCTTCCACCTTTGAATCTTCTGCCCTTGGCAGTTCCTCACCCGCGTAGACATACAAACCAAGTCCAAACAGGGCCATGCACTTAACAAGGCACCGCATCTTTGCGTCACTTATGTCTCGAGCATTTGGCCTAACGATGGCTTGGTTCTTGTTGTTCATCACCGGCAACCACATGTGACGGGCAAAGGTGCCGATCACGATGGAGCAGTTAACGGTCACGCTACCGTCCTCATGAACATCGCTAGGTGGAAAGTCCATGATTGCATTCGGATAGTGCTGCATCAGAGTCATCCACCCGTGTGCCCACGACAGATACCGCAGGCCCATCTTGGTCTCGACGTACTCCTCAACGTTGACTGCTGAAAGGGTTTGCCATATATCCGCTAAGGTCGGCTCTGAACTGTTTTGCGTTGATTCCATAGACTTTGTCTATCTCCTTCTCAATTAGATTTACCATTTCGATTGGCGCCATATCCTCAAAAGCCTTGAAAGGCATCCGAAGTATTGGCCCCTGTTGCCAAAAGAAACCCACTTCTCCGTTATGCGGAGTCATTCGTAACGCTGGGATCTTGGTGATTGACCATATACCCAGCATCTTTTCGTACACGGTCTTGTCGTTTTCAATCATTCCTGNTCGTTCCATTGGTCGCAAAACTCTGCGACACGACACCAGTTTGAAGCGCATCTGGTGTATTCTCCTGGGCGATGCTCAATGTGATGCTTGCTATCAAGATTGTTGGTCTTGATGTAAGCCTCAGCCTCATCGCTACTGTCGAACACCCTCAACGCACGTTTGTTTGCGCCCTTCTTCACAGCAAACTTTGGGTCTTTAGCCCATCGCTCGTTATCTGTGCAGTCAGGCAATCTGTCGCCAACGATATTGGCAAACTCAGCTTCTTGATGAAGGCTGATTCGCTCTGCCATGTAGTCGTTTTGATCTCGCTCACTCCACAACGGCACATCTATCGTGGCTATGGGTGCCTGTGGATAGTCGCTACTGTTATCAGCCATACGCCGATTCCAGTCTCGCATCACCGCAATAATCCGTAGACGCTTTGAATGTCGCTGCTTTGCGTGGCGCATAAGCCAAGCGTAAGCATTTAGTTGCAATTCCCACTCAACCTTTGAGTGAATCACCGCCCAGACACTGGTGCATTTGTAATCGCTTGGGCCTTCTTCATCTTGCAGGTCGATTGCGCCGGATATAGTCCAGCCGTCCACATCAACGAACAAACGTTCCTCGCTAATCACATCGTCACCAGAGTAGTCCTCGAATACCTTATGCACGGCAGTGCCTAGCACAGACCAAAGCTTTTCTGAAACGTCCTCCTCAAGGCTGTCCCAGTGCTTCTCTCGCAGTATCCGTATCCTTGGTGAGTCAATCAGTTGAGTGACTGATCGATGGCTCTTGCCTCGGGTGTAATCGTCACGGCTTAGTGCTGCAACAATCGGTGAAGCAAGGTTGTGGTTATTGGTTACCCTCACGAATCGGCCCCTTCTTACAGTATACGCGAACGACTAATTCTTGATCGACGTATTGCCTTCCGATATAGAACTCTCGCTCTGGCGGATTCGTTTCTTTCAGTAGATAGCGTTTGTAGGCACTCCGAACCGCTTGGAGTTTCCGTTTGATAGAGTCCTCTTGGACGGGTATGTCGAAGGCATCTTTGAAAAACATTGAGTCCCAAGGTATCGTTGGGATCGGTTCTCCACTGGCCTTCATTTCCATGTTCACGTTTGGTTTGATTTGTAAAGTCATAGCTCCTGNCGCTTTCGTTGTAGATCGCGTTACCACAATCTTCCTGTTCCAAAACAAAATTTCCGATCTTGCTCATACGTTTCCTCCGTTGGCTTGCGAAGTATAACGAGCCACGATACCATGTGCAACATCTTCAAGACCACGATATACGGAGAGCCTGCCAGCAAGGCCAACAGCAGAAAGCTTGTGACCTTTCGAGGCAAGCCTCGGTTTATCAAAAGTCAGAAGGCNAGGGATTACGTTGAGGCGTTCAACCAACAGTGCCCCAAGCTAGATAACCTGCTTGAGGGCGACGTTAGGGTGACGATGAAGATCTGGTACAGGACGCGCCGCCCAGATCTGGATGAGTCAGTGATCCTTGATTGTTTAGAAGGCTTTGCCTACACGAACGATAGACAGGTTAAGGAGAAGCACATCTATCATGGACTCGACAAGGAAGAACCAAGGGCAGAAATCACAGTCGAAGTCATCTAAAGATACAGCGTTGGCTGTGTTGAAGCTGGCGGTGAAGGACTTAGCTGACAAAGATCAGGAAATAAGATCTGACGCGATCAAGTTTTTCATGACAGACGGAGGCCTGGTTACCTTTTGTGAGGCGTGTGGTGTGGATGCGACGGAGCTGACGAGTGCGGCTTTGTTGACAGTCCGAGAGGACTTGGGGGTAAGGAGAGATACAGCGGTGAGGAGTGTGATTAGAAGGTTGCTATCTGCATGAGAACGTTCTCTTTGATTCCGTTCTCTTCCAACTTTTAGTTGGGTGAGTACGTTCTCGGTGATGGCGTTCTCGTTTGATATCACAAAATTTAACGGTTCACAAGGAGGATGCTTTGAACCAGTCAGATTTAGAATACTTTGTACGAAATCAGGGTGCCGGTCGGCACGTTTGTCCGGTCTGTTCGCCAGACAGGAAGAAGAAAAATGAGAAGACTCTCAACATACAGCCCGACGCAGGCTCGATCCTGTTTCAGTGCTGGCACTGTGAGCTTTCCGGNAAGGTGAGTTCCGACAAGAAAGATGATTGGAGCATGGAACCAAAGGCTCCTGTGAAGGCAATAAGCTTCCCCAAGACATCAGACAAGGCACTAGCCGATGCGTTCTTACGCAACAGGGGCATAGACCCAGAGCTAGTTGACGGTTATCAGATCGTTGCCGGCACCAAATACTTCAGCGGCGAGGGCGAGCTTAACGCTATTGGGTTCGCTTACGGTGACAAAGAGGCCATCAA
Source organism: Parvibaculum sp. (assembly GCA_002695905.1). Lineage (GTDB taxonomy): Bacteria > Pseudomonadota > Alphaproteobacteria > Parvibaculales > Parvibaculaceae > Mf105b01. The sequence goes on along the minus strand of NZQM01000225.1, from coordinate 4,540 downwards.
GTGGCGTTCAGTTGAAGGCAAAAACTTTATCCAAGATGGCAGTGCAAGAACCCTTTGGGGCATAGAGAATGCTGACATAGATAACCTTGAGACGGTGATCATAACTGAGGGGGAGTTTGACTGCTTGGCTGTCGTTTCTGCCATCGACAAGTCCCCATCTACCTTGGTGGTAAGCGTCCCAAATGGCGCACCNCAGAAGGTCAGCAATAGCAAGGTGGAGCCAAGTGAAGACCGCAAGTTTGCTTACCTGTGGTCGGCAAAAGAGGTTCTGGAAAAGGCCGAAAGAATTGTTTTGGCTATGGATGATGATGAACCAGGCGCGGCGCTTGGCGAAGAAATCATGCGTCGTGTCGGTCGNGCAAAGTGTTATCACCTTGAGATACCTGAGGACTGCAAAGACTCCAACGACATTCTGTTACGGCACGGTGCCGAAGAGCTAAGCAGGTTGGTTGACGAGGCGATTCCGACACCTTTGGTTGGGGTGTATTCCGCTAGTGACTACGCCGATGATGTGAGTTTTCTGTACGACAAAGGCCTGATGGGCGGGTTGAGCACTGGCTTCAATGGTCTGGATGGTTTGTACACCATTCTTCAAGGGCAGCTAACCATCGTCACAGGTCAGCCTGGTTCGGGTAAGTCTGAGTTTATTGACGCGGTCTTGGTTAATCTTGCGGAACAACATCAATGGAAGTTTGCCATTGCCTCGTTCGAGAACCCGCCGCCGATGCACATTATCAAACTTGCAGAGAAGCATGCTCGCAAACCATTCTTTGAGGGGCCGCACGAGCGCATGAGCCGGTCTGAATTAGACGAGGCTACAGGATGGGTTAACGATCACTTCGCTTTCCTTGAGAGCAAGGACGGCGAGGCGGCGACCATTGACAACATCATAGAGCGCACGAAGCAGGCTGTGATGAGGCTAGGTTGTCGTGGCTTAGTGGTTGATCCGTACAACTACATCGCCCAAAACAACTTGGAACAAGAACACCAAGCGATCAGTGAAATGCTTACTCGCATGGTTCAGTTTGCCCGTAGTCATGACCTGCATATCTGGTTCATTGCTCACCCCGCGAAGATGAGGGCGAATGATCAGGGCAAAATGCCAGTGCCTAACGGTAACCACATCAGTGGTAGTGCAGCATGGTTTGCAAAGGCTGACTGCGGTATCACCGTTCACCGAGAGGAGGCCCACATCGAAGTGCATAGCTGGAAATGCAGGTTTAAGTGGGTAGGCTCTGTTGGTCAGGCTGAACTACAATATGACCCTGTCACCGGAAGATACAAAGATCGTGAATACGAGCCAGACCCAATGGTGTTTACTGGCATGAAAGGACGAGGGGACTACCATGAAACAAACGCCGACTGGGATTTCTGACAAACCAATCAATGATGTGGGCAACGAAGCAACTCATCAGCATCACAACGTGACGCTGGAGCAAGGTGAGGACGGCTCAATTAGAGCTAGGATAACTGACCAGTTGAACATTGACAGGATGTTGAAAGCTGGTCGTATCACAACGACAGAGCATCGGGCGGCGGAGTTCTTGCTCGAGGTGTTTGTAGATGCTGGTGCCTTTGTGAAGAGCCTCAACCCCGCTGACACCACTGGCAGTAGCAAGTACAAGAAGCCGCCATCAATGATGACATCTGGGTTGATGCGGCTCCGAGATGTTGCTCACTGTTTAGAGGAGGGGGTTGGCGAGGATGATGCGGTCAGCATTTGCATGATCATAGCCAAAGACCTTGATGTCCATGAGAACTTCATCGACAACTTCAGAAAAGGGTTGCAACACCTTGATGAGAGTCATTTACGCTAGTCCACTGGGGTCTTGCGCCGTGTCATGTTGTTTGACAATCTATGTGGGTTGATGTTCGTGTCCTCTCCTTCAGCGGATCTCAACGACCCTGTGAACCCCGCTCACACAAAGCATCCTCCGTTGTGTGTGAGTGGGGTTCTTTTTTGCTTGGGGAAAGTCCGGCAGTTGAAGTAATTCGGGCTGAAATTTACGTCCCTACCCACTTCATCACTTCTNTTTCTCGCTAGGNAGGGGGTTTGTTTCCCCTGCCCTGACGCTGCCGGTCGCCTGAGCAACCTAAGGGACTCATCTTGTTCGCTTGATAACCCGTCTATTGCCTATCAAGCGTTTGCTTTCCACGCTCATGCCCAGCGACTCGGCGGCCTGCCTTATCGCTCGAAGAACGTTTTTGTCTGGGTCATGGTCTTCATGCTCATCAATCACGATTGACTCACCCGCATTCAGCGTCTCGATTATTCGCTGCCACTTGCCCCTTGTCCTGGGCTTATCTTGATTGTGAACAATCAGGTTGGGTGTCGAGTGCTGACCTTTCATTTTTGTGATCGACATAGAGTCAATCACCGCGTCGGACTGTATCTCTGGAAGAAGATTAACGTCCATTAGGGAGATTCTTTTGTATGTTTTGCTGACAAGACCCGAGTCGGTCTTGGTTATGATTGTGACTTCAAACAAACCCTTATCTCTCAGCGGTTCTACTTCTTCGCGTGAGTCTGTGATCTTATCAGCCAACTCCATGAGTCTGTCCATCTCATCCATCACTGTCATTTAAGATCTCCCAGCTTAGTTTGAATTGAGTTCCAAGCATCCTTGGCAGCCTTTTCATCTTCAGGTGTTATCCCGTGGAACCAAAAGCAGGTTCCGATTGCGCCGTGAACGCGAGGGTCATCGCGTGACCCCCGAAATAAACGATCCAAAGCATCGACTTCAGATTCGGTTAGCTTCAGTGTGACCAACTTTTCCATAAGAGCCTCCTACCCTGTGTGATTTGGGGATTTAACAATCACTTCATGCGTTTGAAGCATTGAGTTCCATTGATAGCTAGACCTGCACTGTTTCTTTACCGTTTTTCGCAGATCTGCCAGTCGGGACTCGCTCTGATAGATTGCCCGCAAGGCGTCTTCCGACACGCTGTAATAGGCCAGTTCACCTTGCTTACCTTCGTGGACTTCTGAGTCGTACCTCAAAGAGGAGTGAGCGTGTTCAATAAGATCGAGCAACGCGCCAACTTGGGCTGATGACAATTCAAACTGCTCTGGCAAAGAAAGGTTTTGAGTTTCACGGATCGTTTCTTTCAGCTTTCCGTTTTCGGACAGAGCATTTTTTAACCTCTGACGTAGCTCGGCTTTAGTTTCAGTTCTCATAGGTGTTTCTCCATTGGTTCCTATCTAAATTAATGCTGATTGCATCGCAGTGACTACCCACATAGCCACTGAGTTGAAATCAGTGTGAGCAGTTTTTCTCGTCATGCTCAGGACGCATCGTGCAAGTTTTACATCGTGGCTAGGATGGTTCGCGGCTACTCCCGCTGTTAAAACTTTTTAGCAACACCGCCACAAACTGTGTTTGGGTTAAGGTGTACGGCAAGTTTTTTTCGTGCTGCTCCTTCGCAGCCTTGAAGACCTCACCAAGTTCAGCCCCGATGCCAAGTGTCGTGAGGCTTTCACTTTTGCGAGGCCTACCGCGACCACGCTTAACATCTTTTGCGTCGGTCTTGTTTACTTCTTCCATGCCAATAAGCTCCCTGAGTCTTCGCTCAAATTCATGGTGCGTCATGTTTAGAAACGCCCTGTTGCTATCCGGTTCATAAATCACTGCCCCGTCTAGGAACCAGTGAAGATCGTCTGTGCTACTCATATCCCTTCCTTTCGCCTAATGATTTGTGTGAAGCATATAGCGTACCACGACTAGCGTCTACCTGTACAACCAATTCACCTATCACTTGCACTAGCCTTGGGACTACGGCGTTTCCTAAGGCTTTAATTCTGTCCACCCTATTGGGAACCCCATGAGCCATTCGACGAACGGCGGGTTCAGGGGGCCAGTCTCCCCCGCCGCCGAGTTCACCGAGTCGGGTAGACTGTTCGACGGTAGCCGTCCNTTTGCCTTCANCGTTTCGGCTTTCCTCCCTCCCTTGTAGTCCCTGGTTGTGGGGGTGGGCCATAGGGTTGCCTTCTTCACTGCCGTCGCCAGCCCGTCCCCTGACCTCGCGCTCAGTCCCGCCCTGTTGTAGTTCCCCCTGACCGTTGGTGTAGGCCACAACTTGGGTTCCTTGACCTGCTTCGCTAGGCTGAGTTGGTTTGCTGAGTCCATGTTTTTCCAATCGGATGTCATCGGTGTTCGCCACATCCGCGCCTGATCTATCAGTTGAGTCTGGAATTTGCTGCCGTCCGGCCTCATCCAGTACGTCCCCATCCACTTCCAACCCCGCGCCTCCGCGTCTGTCGGAACCCCTCCACCCATGCTCGCTGATGGCGTGGCCCACAACCCAGACTCTATCTCTGCGGTGTTTCGCATCGACGCTGCAAGCTGGAAGTACAAACGTCCTGACTTCGTAGCCTTCGTTTTCCAAGTCAGATGACACATCGTCGAGTGCCATGTTGATGAACCCAGAAACGTTTTCTCCAATAACCCAGCGCGGCCTACACTCGCTAATGATTCGTAGCATCTCAGGCCNGAGGTGACGGTCATCCTCTGATCCAAGTCGCTTGCCTGCGACTGAGAAT
>NZQM01000224.1:1543-12050 GCA_002695905.1 Parvibaculum sp. | reverse complement strand
AATATGTATACGTGACAATGTTGTTAATACAGCGTTGTACGTGTGCATAATGCGCCCGTACGCTAAGCGCACACACAACCGGCATAGGGGGGGAAGGGGGTGCCATCTCTGACAGGGGAGTTGACAAAAAATTTTAGTGATTTTTAGGTAAAAAGTCTTATAATGAATTATGTCAAAAGTGTTATCACTTAAAGAAACTAAGGCTTTATTGAAATCTACCTCACAAGCCAAACGTGAAGCGGTCGAACAAGAGCTAGCTGCCATCGGTGCATCAGAGTTAACAGACGTTATTAGCTGGGATGATACCGGCAAAGTAATGGTGATTGAATCTAACCGTCTGCCAGACAAAACTAAACGCAGTATCAAGAAGTTAAAAATCATACCATCGCAATACGGCAATCAAATTGAAATAGAAATGCACGATAAGCTCGCAGCTTTGCGCTTATTGGCTAAACATTATGGTATGTTAAATGTTGATACGTCACAGAATAAGCCTTCCGTATTAGGAATTAATATACAAGGACCAGAAGCCACTTACGAAATCAAGGAAAAGAACAAAGAAGAAGATAGTTAACTATGAAAGAAACAATTATAGTTGCCCTAGGCTTTACGTTGTTTGTAATTGTAGCTAAACACGTTACAATGTTTCACGTGAAACAACCAGAACCAGTGGTGGTGGAGCAAGAACAAGACGCATTTGACCGAGCATTAGAAAATTGGGAACCATTTCGATAAAGAGGAATAGATATGGCTAGAGTTGCGGGGAGCAAAGACTTATCTAAGCGCAGGACTAAGAGCAATAAACCAGTAGAAATACAGGATTTGAACCTTAATTTTGCTACATCGCCTACCGTATGGGAGTTTTTAAAAGACGATTCGTTCGTACGTGGACTCATGGGTCCAGTAGGTTCGGGTAAATCGTATGCTTGTGCCGCAGAGATAATGTTGCGTGCATTGCAGCAACCTGTCTCACCCTTAGACAATATCCGTCATAGCAGGTTTGCCATTGTGCGTAACTCTTATCCTGAGTTAAGAACGACCACGATTAAAACTTGGTTAGAAATCTTTGATGAATCTACTTGGGGTCCTATGCGTTGGAGTCCACCGTTGACGCATCATATTCAATTACCTCCTAAAGGGAACTTAGCAGGACTTGACATGGAGGTCATATTTTTAGCACTGGATACACCTAAAGATGTGCGTAAATTGCTGTCGTTAGAACTAACCGGTGCTTGGGTCAATGAAGCCAGAGAGTTACCCAAAGCGGTGATCGATGGTTTGACGCACCGAGTTGGGCGATATCCGACCAAAGCACATGGGGGTTGCAACCATCGGTTTATTATCATGGACACGAACCCTATGGATGACGACCATTGGTGGCATCGACTGGCTGAAAAAGAAAAAATGGCAGGCAAATACCCATGGAAGTTTTACAAACAACCAGGTGGGGTTAAAGAAGTGGATGCTAACTATGATGACGCTATCTTTGCTGCAGGTAAATACTGGGCGATGAACGAGAAAGCGGAGAACATTCCTAATTTGACGCAAGGTTACTACGAACAAATGCTGTCGGGTAAAAATTTAGACTGGATTTCCTGCTATGCGCAAGGTAAATATACGTTTGTGCAAGAAGGCAGGGCGGTATGGCAAGAATATTCTGATGTTTTAATGAGTGATGACATTGAATTCTTGCCCGAATATCCGTTGCAAATAGGACTTGACTTTGGGTTAACGCCTGCTGCGGTGTTTGGTCAGCGCTTGGAGAATGGGCGTTGGCATATACTGCATGAATTGGTGACGTTTGACATGGGGTTAGAGCGTTTTACCACACAGATGAAGATAGAAATCAACAAAATGTTTCCAAAAGCTAAGGATATCCAGATCTGGGGAGACCCTGCGGGTAGCAAACGGGATGAAATCTTTGAGGTGACAGCGTTTGATCACTTGAAAACGCAAGGCATGAACGCCAGACCCACCGTCAGTAACGATTTTAAGGTGCGCAGGGAAGCAGGTGCCATGCCAATGAACCGTTTAATCAATGGTAAGTCTGGATTAATTGTTAATAAAACGTGTAGTTCGTTGCGCAAATCATTATCGGGTGGTTATTTTTTTAAACGAGAAGCCATCGGCAGTGGGCAAGAACGGTTTAAAGATGTGCCGTTTAAAAATAACTTTTCGCACATTGGGGATGCGTTTGGTTACTTGATGTTGGGTGGCGGAGAGCATCGAATATTGACTCGTAAGAACGCTAAGTTTGGAACCCAACAACAAACCATTGCTAAGGTGGAGTTTAATGTCTTCTGAACAAGAAAGGGTTAGCCTACTGGGGGGTAAAACTAACCCCGTAACGACACCCTCATATGAAGGTATTGCTGAATATTATAACAGTCTAAATAAAAATGAAAGAATTAAGTATCGCTATTATGAACCTAATGACGCTTACAATCTTGATTATCGTGACGCTGATGCTATGTACTTTGGCACTTACGATGCAACTGTGGCGTATATTGAAGCATTACAAACAGCAGGACCTGCTATTACTATTGTATACCAAGGACAGATCGCAGCGTGCTGGGGTTTTGCGCAAGTAGTGCCAGGGGTGTATGAAGCATGGTGTTTGGGGAGCAAGCTATTTAATCAATATCCAGTAGCCACCACTCGCACTGGTAAGTTTGTCATTAAATATGGTTCAAAGTATTTAGCAGCACACCGGATTCAAGTCACCGTACACGATGAGAATGAAGTTGCAAAGCGTTGGGCTTCTGTATTACAATTTGAATACGAGGGTCTGATGAAACAATTCGGACACGATAAGGCAAACTACGTAATGTATGCCAAATATTATTAGGAGTGAGTTATGGCTAAGAAAGGTTTGTATGCAAACATTAATGCACGTAAGAAAGCAGGGACCAGTCGCCCTAAATCTAAATCAACTATTTCTGATAAAGCCTATGCTAATATGAAAGCAGGTTTTAAGAAAAAGAGGAAATAATTATGGGTGGTATTTTATCAAAACCAAAAGTGCCAGGACCATCGGCACAAGAATTACAAGATAGAGAGGATGCTCGTAAGGCACAAGAAGAAGAAAAAGCATTAATAGCAAAAGGACAAGCAGAAGAAGATCGTAAAAAAATTGATGAGATGCAAATGATGCAACAACGTAAACGTAAACAACGTTATGGCGGAATGCGTTCTTTATTAGCAAGTCGTGAAAACCCAGAAACGGGTGTGAAGAAAACAACTTTAGGATAATGTTATGGCTGAAATAAGATTGCATAGCACATATGGTAAAGGCAGATTTATAAAAGAAGGTGGTATAGTAACCATTAATGGGGTTAGATACGAAGAAGGCGAAGACGAAAAGACAGGCGAATCTTTATTACGAAGGGTAGCAACCTCAGGTAAATTTATACCCGATGGTTTTGGTCCTGCACCTGGCGATCCTTTCTCAAAATTTTTTGAAAAAGGCGAAGATAGTTTTACCGGGGAAGATGTATACAGACAACGAGGTGGTAGAGTAAGAAGTAGGACTGCTGATGATGATTCATTAACGCCTGCTGAACGAGCTGCTGCTTTGAAACCACCACCAGTAAGTCAAGCTGCTGCTGACATTTTTAAACAAAAAACGGGTAAAGCATTTTTAGGTGACATTATAACAGAACCGAAAGCGCCAGAACCAGAACCAGTAGTTGAAACATTAGGTAAATCAGAATCAGAATTATCTAGACGTGAGCGATTAAAAAGACGTAGAGATGCTGCGTTTCAATTTGCGTCATTACAAAAACAAGGCGGTAAAGCGCAGTCAGGGGTGTAGTATAATGTTAAACATTATAGGTTACTCAATAATTTACATAACCTTTGTATTAGTTCTGAGCTATCACATTCATATAGGATTATAACATGGCAAAAATACCAGTNGGTCAAATTATANAAAGATANANANNTGCGAAAGCTAANAAAGATAACTGGGAATCAGTGTATGAAGACTGTTATCGTTATGCACTACCTAATCGTAATCTATACGAAGGCTATTATGAAGGTGGCGTGGTAGGGCAAAACAAAATGCCAGATGTATTTGACAGCACTGCTATTGATTCAACACAGAAGTTTGCCAATAGAATTCAATCTGGTTTATTTCCACCACAAACTAATTGGTGTAAGTTAGAACCAGGCAACGATATTCCAGAAGAAGCACAACAAGACGTAACGCAAGTGTTAGAAATGTACTCTGACAAAATGTTTAGTGTCATACGTAACTCTAATTTTGATTTAGCCATGGGTGAATTTTTATTAGACTTATGTGTTGGCACCGGAGTTATGTTGATTCAACCTGGCGATGAAGATATGCCGATACGTTTTACTACCATACCTATGTATTTGGTTTGTTTAGAAGAAGGCGCACATGGTCAAGTAGAAAATGTGTATCGTAGAATGCGTTGTCGAGCAGAACAAATACAAGTGATGTACCCAGATGCTAAACTAAATAACACCTTGCAACAATGTGTCACTGATACACCAACTAAAGAAATAGAATTACTNGAAGCTACCATTAAAGATGTTGAAACTGGATTTTATTATTACTGTGTTATCTATGAAAAAGAAAAATNNAANCTNGTTGACCGACAATTAAATTCTTCTCCATGGGTAGTGTCAAGATACATGAAAGCAGCAGGAGAAGTATACGGTCGTGGACCATTAACGGTAGCTATACCTGACATCAAAACTTTAAATAAAGTAAAAGAATTGTTATTAAAAAATGCGTCACTTGCTATTGCTGGGGTGTATACNGCAGCAGACGATGGGGTGTTAAATCCAAATACCATGGTGTTAAAACCGGGTGCTATTATNCCAGTGGCTAGAAACGGTGGACCACAAGGTGAATCGTTACGACCATTATCACGTAGTGGCGATCCACAGTTATCACAGATTGTGATTGATCAATTAGTTATGTCGATTAAAAAGATATTACTAGATGAATCTTTGCCAAGAGATGACATGTCAGCCCGTAGTGCAACTGAAATACAACAACGTATTCAAGAATTAGCACAAAATTTAGGTAGTGCGTTTGGTCGATTGATTACTGAGGTAATGACACCTATCATTCAACGTACTTTAACCATNATGGATCAACAAGGTTTGATNGAACTGCCNTTAAAAATTAATGGATTAGAGGTAAAAATTACCCCAGTNAGTCCNATTGCTATGTCACAGAATACTAACGATGTNAACAATGTGGTACAGTTTGCACAAATCGTAGCACAGCTTGGACCAGAAGGTGCAACTGCATTGAAGATTGGTGAGATTACTGATTACATTGCNGAAAAATTAGGGGTGCCAGCAGCTTTACGCAACAGTCCGCAAGAGCGAGCGCAAATTATACAACAGACGCAAATGATGGCAGAACAACAAATGCAACAACAAATGCCTGAACAACCACCAGTGGAGGAAGAAGGATGAGTTGGGATGAATTATCGCTAAACGATGAACAAATATTAGATCAACCAGAATANGTTGACCCAAAAGAAATTAACAGTTTGTACCACAAAGTTTTTACTACGGTGGAAGGACAAAAAGTATTAGAACATTTACGAGCTATTACGATTGAACAACCATCATTTATACCGGGGGAATCTGCGTCATATGGCTATTGCCGAGAAGGACAAAATTCCATTTATAGAGAAATAATAAAACGCATAGAGAGGGCAAGAGCATGAGTGAAACTCAAGAAAATTTATTAGATGAGCCTATGGAANNATTAGCTGCGGAAGAAGCTGCTGAAAAAGAAAGTAATCCAGAAGTTATTGAAGATGTATTGGTAGAAGCACCTGAACCAGCTATGGATCAAAGTATATCAACCACTGCTGAAGAAGAAGATATGGTGTACGAAAAACCAGATAATTTTCCTGCTAAGTTTTGGGATGACAAAGATGGTCCAGATATTGAAGCGCTGGTCAAATCTTATGGGGAAATGGAAAAAAACTTTTCGCAAGGCAAACACAAAGCGCCAGATGATTATGATATTAAATTTGTAGAAGACAAAGGAATTCCTAGCGATGATCCATTATTGCAAACTTTTCAAGGTTGGGCTAAAGAACATGGGGTATCGCAAGCTGCTTTTGAAACATTAGCATCTAAATATGTGGACACACAAATGGAACAATTAGAGCAATACAACGTAGATGCNAGGACTGAAAAAGATAAACTAGGTCCTAATGCAGATGCAGTGATTCGTTCAACTGCACAATGGGCTGATGGTTTATACAAAAAAGGAGTGTTAAACGAAACTGAACTAGAAGCGTTTAAGATGACTGGCTCAACTGCTGATGGNGTAAGAGCATTGCAAAAAATTAGACGATTCTATGGTGAAGGCACCGTACCTGTGGCTGAACCTACTGCGGAAGGCTTACCAACTAAAGAAGAATTGTATGAAATGGTAGGTAAACCTGAATATAAAACAGATATTGCGTTTAGAAACAAAGTGCAAAAAATGTTTAAACAAAGGTTTCCTGACAATCCAGACACAGATTATATAATTTAGTTGCAAATACTTGTNATTACATTATAGAATACACAATAAGGATAACAGTACATCTGCCCTTGAATGTCTTTAAGACTCGTGGTAGGCGGTACCTACAAGTTTGAAGCCCAACATGGACAACTTCTAGCGTAAAATTTAATTTAATTTTATGGAGTGATATTATGAGTACATCTATTAGTACAAGTTTTGTTACCATTTTTGACGCAGAAGTAAAGCAAGCCTATCAACAAGATAGGAAGCTAGCGGGTACAGTTCGTGAAAGAACAGGCGTTTCAGGTAACTCATACAAGTTTAATAAGTTAGGCTCAGGTGTGGCGAACTTACATATTCCACAATCTGACGTAACTCCAATGAACTTAACTCACACACAAGTTACAGCGACAATGGAAGATTACAATGCTGCCGAATATAGCGATATATTTACTAGCGGCAAAGTATTATTTGACGAAAGAGCAGAGCTTGTGAAAGCAGTATCAATGGCAGTTGGTCGTAGAATGGACCAATTAGTGATTGATGCGTTGGATGGCGCAGGTACATCTTTAACTGTGGCTAACTCTATTGGTGGTTCTAACACTAACTTAAACGTGGATAAAGTATTAGAAACTAAAAAGTTAATGGACCAAAAAGGAGTTCCTTCTGAAGACCGTTATTTCTTATGTCATGCTAATAACATGGCAGCGTTTTTAGATGACAGTGATGTTAAAACTATTGATGTCAACACAACTAAAGCATTAGCTCAAGGAACTGTTGATTCATTCTTAGGTTTTAAATTCATCATGGTTGGCGACAGAACAGAGGGCGGACTAGCAGTTGATGGTTCGGCTGATCGTACATGTTTAGCTTGGCATAAAAATGCTTGTGGTCTTGCTATTAACATGGATAAGAAAACTGAAATTAACTATATTGCTGAGAAATCATCGTTCCTAGTGAACTCTATGTTCTCTGCTGGATCGGTTGGTATTGATGCAGAAGGTATAGTTGAAGTCACTTGTCGTGAATAACAGGAGGATAATATGGCATATGCAAGAGCAGGTTTTGGAGCATTAGCTGGACAAGGTAGATCTGGTGATTTACCAGCTTTATACGTCTACACAACGACTGATGCTCATACCGCAGTAGATGCTGCTGGTTACTTTAATGAATTATCTGACCAACTTTCTGTTGGTGACATGATTATTGTTCATGGAGCGACTGGTGGTACAAGAACAGTTACTATGCACGTTGTCGTATCGAATGCATCTGGTGTTGTTGACATCAGTGACGGTACAACAATCGGAGCGGTTTCTGATTCTGACTAAGTAATATAAAGTTGCCCTGNTTNGGCAGGGCATACTTTTTTAAGGAGATTATATGGCGGCAGGGGATAGCAAGTTAACAATATGCAACGATGCACTTTTGATGCTTGGTGCTTCTGANATGACTTCTTTTANNGAAGGCACAGATTCTGCAAAAATTTGTGACCGTTTATATGATGATTTAAAAAAGTATATTTTATCAATTTATCCTTGGAGTTTTGCCAAGGTCAAAGTTCAATTAGCACGTACCGCAGATACGCCAGTTACCGAATGGAAGTATGTGTATGCGTTACCAGCAGATATTATTGGTACACCTAAAGCGGTGTTTATTACGTCAACTTCAGGCGCTAGACCAGAAACAGATTTTGAATTATACAATGTAGATCAACCAAGACTGTTAGCTAATTATGAAACAGTTTTTATTGATTACATTGCTGATATTGATGAGTCAAGATTCCCAGAATATTTTATTTATATGTTGCGTCATGCTATGGCAGCCGACATAGCAGAACCTTTAACAGATCAAATTACCAAAGCAGATTTTTTTCGAGCATTAGCATTTGGTAGTCCTGCTGAAAACGGCAGAGGTGGTTTATTTAGACAAGCCTGTCAGGCAGATGCACAAGGACAACGAGCGCAAACTATTGGTAACGAGAGCTTCGATTTAATTGAGGTAAGATAATGTCAAGAGTCATAGCGATTCAAAATAGTTTTACATCAGGAGAACTAGACCCAAAGTTATTATCTCGTACTGACATCAAACAATATGAATCAGGTTTAACCACAGCACTAAATGTCGTGGTGTTACCACAAGGTGGAGTTAAACGCAGACCTGGACTTAAATATATAACAGAATTAGGTGGTAGTCCTGAAAACGGCATACGGTTAGTGCCATTTGAATTTAGTACGTCTGATGCTTATTTGTTAGCGTTTACGCATAATCGTATGGCAGTTATTAAAAACGGTGTGTTGCAAACCAACATTGCAGGTAGTGGTAATAATTTTTTAACCACAACCATTACCTCAGCTATGTTAACTAAAATGTGTTGGACTCAAAGTGCAGACACATTAATTACGGTGCAAGAAGATATGGCGCCAAAAAAAATTACTCGAACCTCTGACACTGCATGGACTATAGCAGATGTTACGTTTGACTTTAATCCACAGTATGCACCTAGTTTTACCATTATTAATACATCTAGCGCTGGTACTTTAACACCCAGTGCAGTATCAGGTAACATTACGTTAACAGCATCATCCGGCAGTGTTTTTACTAGCGCACATGTCAATCAATTTATTAATGTAATTGGTGGTAACAGTTTTGGTCGAGCAAGAATAGTAGAAAGAACCAGTGGCACTGTAGTCAAAGCTCACGTAGAAATACCATTTTTTAATACTGATGCTATTGACAATGCAAACTGGGAGCTAGAAACTGGTTACGTTGATACCTTTAGTTCTGCTAAAGGGTTTCCAAGAAGTGCATGTTTTCATCAAGGCAGGTTATATTTTGGTGGTAGTAAGTCAAGACCGTCAACTATTTTTGCATCTAGGGTTAATGAGTTTTTTAATTTTAATCCAGGCGAAGGTAATGCTGATGATGCTTTTGTTGCTACCTTAGACACCAGTCAGCTNAACGCTATTGTAGATATTATTTCAGCTAACTATTTACAAATATTTACCACAGGTGGTGAATTTTTTGCACCGCAAGAATTTAGTGATCCATTAACACCTACTAACTTTATTGCTAAATTACAATCTAGCCATGGCAGCAAAGAAAGTATACGAGTACAAAACGTAGCTGGTAACACTTTATTTATACAAAGACAAGGTAAAGCACTTAACGAGTTTTTGTATAGCTCAGGTGAAGACGCTTATACNTCAACTCAAATTAGTTTATTGTCTAGTCATTTATTAAACAATCCAACTGACATGTCTATACGTAAAACAACTTCGACTGACGAAGGCGATCGATTAAATATTGTTAATGGTACTGATGGCAGCATGGCAGTTTATACTTTGCTTCGAGATCAAAACATTGTAGCTGCTAGTAAATTTACTACTGATGGNACTTTTTTAAATATAGCAACGGTTGTGTCTGACCAATATGTAGCTGTCAAACGTGTTATCAATAGTGCTAATAAATATTACATCGAATTATTTAATGAAGATGTTACCCTAGATAGTTCTTTAACAGGTGGTGGCGCAGCAAATGTATCATCTGGACATTTAAATACAAAAACAGTAAAAGTAATTGGAGATGGCGTTATGCAAGCTGATGTTACCGCAGGCGCTAGTACTATTACTTTTGCTACAACTACAACATCATCATTTGAAGTTGGNCTAGATTATACGATAACGGTAAAAACATTACCGATTGAACCAGGCATACAAGGTTATGCTAGTTTAAAAGGATTTAAAAAACGTGTGTTAGAAGTCAATGCGTTTTTAAANGAAACACAAAACTTAACCATCAANAGCAATACCATACCTATTCGTACTTTAGGTACGGATAATTTAGATGTAGGCGTGCCAGAATTTACTGGTACTAAAACTCTACATGGTATACTNGGGTACAGTTTAACTGGACAAATNGAAATTGGACAATCCGCACCGCTTAAATTACATTTGTTAGGNATGGATTATAAGGTAAGCACAGGAGCATAGTATGGCAGTA
>NZQM01000224.1:0-1538 GCA_002695905.1 Parvibaculum sp. | reverse complement strand
ANCAGNAGCAGCAACATCATTTAAGGCATCAGCGTCAGCGGCTGCGGCAACTGCCGCACCATATTTAACCGCTGCTTCATCAGGATTACAAGCTATTGGTGCTATAAATAATGCTCGTTTTNAAGCTGATCTAACTAGAAAGCAAAACGAACAATTAAGAACAGATGCAGCTTTTAAAGCTAGCGAAACAGAAATAAGCATTGAAGCTGAAAAATTAAAATTAGCAAGAGAAGAAGTATTAAGACTTAGAAAATTTAATCAAATAGATGGTGATAACGTAGCAGGTAGTTTTGCTAGAGGAGTTGCTATTGAACAAGATGCTGCACAAATAACAGGACTAAGAAATCTAGTAGAAGAACTTAATATTTACAGTACAGAAAAAGTAAGGTTAGATTTAAATTTAGATAAATCTTTAAAAAATTTATCTACATCTGTAAACAGACAAATTAATATTAATGATCTTGAGGTAGCTAATAATACGGCTGCTCAATATGTAAGTGCTGTAGGCATATTGGGGAAAGGTTATGTTGATACTGTTGAACTATTACCAGGGAAAGTAACATAATGGTTAAAAAATACGAAGCAAGCAAGGTATTAAGTACATTACCGCAAGTCGCTACTCCTAGATCACCAGATACTACTGGACTGCAAAGAAGTGTATTACTCAAACAACAAGCTCTTGCTAGTGCATTAGACTCTATAGCAGGTATTGCAAAAACCGAACGTGTAAAAGAAATAAAAACCAATGCAGCTAAGATAGCTTTGGAAAATGATCCGTTAGTGGTATTAAGTAAATCCAAAGATAGTATGATGCTAGAAGACAAAGCAGCTTACAGTCTTGCTTTACAAAAATTAGATAAAGATATTAAGCAAGATTTTAATGAAACAGCACAAAGCATTGCTAATACATCATTACAAGCTGGAGAGACTAGCACTGTTTTTAATGCTAGATTAAATAAATATATTAATGATTCTTTACAAAAAATTAAAGATGATGGTTTTAATAGCCCAACATTTGAATTAGAAATAAGAGAAACACTTGGTGACAAAATGTCATCGTTTACTGCTAAGTATAGTCAGCAAAGTTTTACTAATATATTAGCTCAAACTAAAAAAGTAGCCAAAGATAATTTAATTTTTAATAGAGAAAATTATGGTTATGAACCTACCCCAGGCAATAAAAAAACGTATGAACAAGCTGTCAAAACAGCTATAGCAAATGGTATTACAACAGCCGAAAGCGAAAGTTTAGAATTAAATAATGAAATGTTTTCAAGTTTTGTAAGCAAATTAAAAATAGAATTAAAAGGTAATGTTACTAGAGATCGATTGATTCAAATGCGTGGCAATATAGAAAATTTTAATGCTAGAGATAAAAAACAAAAAGAAATGCAATTTGAAATGTCATCTCTAATTAATACAAAATTAGATGGCAATGTAGCTTTAAGTAATAATGTTGCCGATGTATATCAAAATAATAATATAAATGACGCTATGAGTATCTTAGCTCCAAAAATGGCAGTTGACTCTTTGCCTGT
>NZQM01000223.1 GCA_002695905.1 Parvibaculum sp. | reverse complement strand
TCGATAATATTGTTCTTGTGTCACCATCAGCGCACACGATAAAGGACAGCCCTTTAGAAAATTTAAGCGATGACCAAAAATTCAATTCACTAAACGAAGATGTATTTGATATGGTAATGTCATTAACTGATAATGCTGTAGAAGAGGGAACTCATACACTATTAATTCTTGACGATGTATCAAGTCAGCTTCGTACAAAAGAAAACGAAAAACTTCTTAACCAACTTGTCAAAAATCGTCGTCACTTAAACGCTTCTATATGGATCGTTGGTCATAAAGTTACCGATTTATCTCCAGCGTTGAGAAGTAACGCAAATTTGATTTTTTTGTTTAAACCAAAAACACTGAAAGAAATAGATGCTATTCAGAGTGAATATATGTTGATGTCCAAACAACAGGCTGATGAACTCATGAAAGCCGCATACAAAGACCGATACGATTTTATGCTCATCGATACCAGTTTAAGGAGTGGTAGTGATTTTCTATTTTACAGGAACTTCAATCAATTAAAATTTGATGAAAAAGACAAAACAGATTCAAATTAATTCTACAATAAATATATAACATGACAATCATTGACACAATAGCGAAAGGCATTCGTGATGCCGATAAAAAAGGCAAGTTGGTGAGGAGAAAGCGCAGGCAAAAGGCAAAGCAAAAGATTGCAAAAGAACAAGGTGATATGGCTGAAGTCAAACGGTTAGGACAAAAGAAAAAAATGACTACCAAAAAAAGAAAAAAAGCACAAAAGGAAATTAATAAGATATCTGTGGATTTAGCAAAACGCGCTGGTAAAGCAGGCGTTGCTGGTGCGGTTGTGGCTTCAAAATCAGGATTCACTCCTGTCGCTGCGTTAGCATCAGGGCTTGCGTTTGTCGCATAATTAAAATATTTGTCATTTACATATGGAATTAAGTCTTCTCGATTTAGCAATACAAAATGATATTATCATGTATCAGCGTCCCACATACCAATACATAAAAGATTTAGTTGAACTCCATGATTTATGGTATAACACTGATAATTCATTTTGTGAAACATATTCAAATAGTTTAATTTTAGACGCAATTAGATTACAAAAGTATTTTCAGTTAGAGTTTAATCGCGTTGAATTAGAGCAAAAATGGGTAGACTATAGAGTAGATATTGCTATGAATGAAATAAACTAACTTAAAAGAAAAATTATATGTAGTGTATATAATGGAAACTCAAACTCAAACTCCAACCGTTAAAAAAACAATTTCAAAACAAGGAGTAGCAAACCAAAAGTATCGCAATAATAATCGTGAAAAGTATAATAAATATATGCGTGGTTATCAAAATAAGCGTTATCAGAATCCTGAAATTAAAGCTAAACTTCAAAAAAGACAACTTGAATATTATGCGAGAAAAAAAGCAGAAAAATTAGCACAAAAACTTGCTGAAAAATCTGAATCTGATGATGAAGAAATTGTACTAAAACCTCAATAAATATGTATTCTTTAGGAAAAAAATACATGTTTAATTAGTTTAGTTTAAAGATATTTTTTTATAGTGTATAATGTATATATGAAAAATATTCAAACAGTATGGAGTGATAATTTTGGTAGTGTTTTACAATTAAAAATTAACAATCCAATATGTAGCGAACGATTTAACGAAATTATAAATTACTTAAATTATATAGAAATTCAGTCTAATGCGGACACTCATATATTTTATATTCAAAATAAATATATTTTTGTTTTTTATGAAGAATTAATAGAGAGTGAAAAATCATTTTTAAATAAAATTAAAAATCACTTTAGAACATGTAAAAACAAACTACACATTGACGACTACAATTTGGATATTTTAACAACAGAAGACGCATCTAAATCTTTTAACGACTGGTTAATGAAATTAATTGTAAAAACCAAAGATGGAGAACAAGTTATAAGTAAATCAGCCATAGTTGCAAATGATTATATCCGTGATTTTAATGAACTCAACCATGATAAGATTGGTAAATTGAAAATAGAAAAAGAAATTGTTAAGATAAATAATAACATAGATATTGTAAATAACGAGGTTGATGTGATTGTAAATGAAAATATTATACTTGATATAGAAATTGAAAAAAAAAATAATGAATTACAGGAACTAATCGATAAACGCAATGAACAAAATGATTTATTGACGCGTATCAGAGAAGAACGACAAAAAGTTATTCTTGAAAATAAGAAAAAAAAAGAGTCTATTCAAAATATAAAAGACAAAAAAGCAGAAGTAATTGAAGCAGTTGAAAGGGGAAAAACTCAAATGATTAAATCTGTTATTGATGAGTTTTTTGTGGTATCAAATGATAAAAAAGATTGTGTGTCTAAAAAGATATTTTGTGACATGTTGCAACTAGACCAAAATAGTAAAATAGATATTCGTTTATTGTCTACAATATTGAAAGAATATGATGTAACATACAACCGCGTCAAACGAGTTAAAGGAGTTGCTGGAGCATATTTTGGGATCAAATTGTTGGAATAAAATTCATCATTCATCATTCATCATTTAACATTCATCATTCATCATTTCAAAAACCAATAATTGATGTTAAAAATAAAAAGAGTAAAATATAGAAAGTAAACTTTTAAAATTACTGATTTATAGAATCATGGATATTTATTTTTTTATTGTATCACATGATTTTTCTATTTTTAAATGATGGATTTTATTAGAGTAAATGATGACTTATACTTTCTTATTTTCTTTAACATTTCTTTAAAATAGATAATTTACACTTTACACTTTACACTTGTGATTTGTGATTTGTGATTAACAATTTATAAAATATTAGAAACTATACTTTTATATTTTATGAATTATTGAAACAAGGATAAAAAATGTATTGCTTTTTGTATTACAAATTTGAACTATTTATTTACCACCCACCCCCCCTTCACACCCACCTTTTATGCTTTTTATACAATACTTTCTGTCGTTTTGGTGTATATTGTTCGCACATAATTTTCATAAACTCAAACTCCTTTTTTGCGGCATCACTTTCTTCTTCTATGTGTTCTTGTCCCAAATACGCCCAACCTGTTTCTAACCACTCCGCCATAGTTTCTTGTAATTTTTCTTTCATACCTTTCTTCATATTGCGGTCAATAGCACCAGTCCAAAACATTATTTTTGCGTGTAAATATTTGTCTAATGCTTTATAGTAGTTGTCGCAGTCAATTGCAGTTGCCGACTTTTCAATACCACAAAAGTCAAGCAGTTTCATAGCACTTAATTTTTGTTGGTGTTTCTCTTTTGCGTCAAGTTTAAGTTTAAATATGCGATTTTTCTCGGCTATGTATTTTGGACGCATCATGTCGTAAATATCTTTTCCTGTTGAGTTTAGCATTTTGCGAGCCATACTTGCGTTTTTGTTGTTGTTGATGCTGTTAGAGATGTTGGAGCAAAAAAATTTCAATTTTTTTTTTACTCGCACTTTTCATCATTGTAGCACAGAATACACACTATTTCAGTAATAAAAAATGTGTTGCTTTTGTATTGTAATTTGTCTTTTATAATTTATGTATTGTATCTACAAACTCATAATGCGTTGGACAATATGTTTTTTTGTTTTTAATTTACTGATAAGTGGGATTTTATTACCACCATAATAATTGGTAAGCATTTCCATCAGTTCTTTTCTTGTATCATATATAGCGTCATACTTAAATGGTTTCCTAGCTCCACAATTTGTATAATATTTATCATCGTTTGGTGGGTTAAAATCACGGGCATTTGAATAGTGACTCAGACGCCACCAGTGGTGTGAAAATGTGTATAAGCGTTCATACCTAAAACTACCATCTTTGTTTTTATAAGTGTATTTAAGTTTAGGAGATTCATCTTCATACATTTCTGACTGGATTTTCCCAGCTATCTCAATATGAATCTTCAAATTGTCAGTCAATCGTGGATTTGCAAAACTGATGATGATATTGATGACTTCTTGTGGAAGGTGATCCATACTTGCGTTTTTGTTGTTGTTGATGCTGTTAGAGATGTTGGAGCAAAAAAAAATCAATTTTTTTTGAACTCGCACTTTTCATCATTGTAGTACAGAATACACACTATTTCAGTAATAAAAAATGTGTTGCTTTTTGTATTACAAATTTGAACTATATGTATTTATTTCAAATAGTGACGCATACGACCATGGATCATGAGAATTGTTAGTTTTTGGAACTATTTTGTCTTTTATTTGTGTTTTATCTTCATAAAATATTTCTGTATAACCATCATCAGTCTGAATAATTTTATATGGTGTTGGTTCTCGGTTCGTTACCATACAACAATAAGGACAGTAACATGCTAATTTGATATTATTAACATATTTTTCGTTGTATTCTAATGCTAATGGTTTACCAACACATTTTGTGTAATTCATTCTATATATAAAAGACAAATATTAATTATTTCTTTCGACAGCAACTTTAAATATTTCTTCATCTTTTTCAATTCCTATAAATTTACGATTTAGATTTTTACAAGCTATACCAGTTCCGCCACTACCCATTGTAGGATCTAGTACAGTTTCACCTTCTCGTGTGTAATATTTAATCAACCACTCCATTAAAGGTATGGGTTTTTGAGTGGCGTGTTTTCCTTTTTCACTTTTTATTTCCATTATGCTGTTTGGTAAGGGGGGGTCGTATTTTTGTTGGTGGTCTTCTTTATTTTTACTGATTTTAATTCGTCCATCTTTTCCACCACCATAAGTATTTTTATTAACATCATATTTACATAATTCTTCTTTTATGACGCTGTTTGGTAAGGGAGGATTATAATTTGTGCCATGAGTATTACCAATTGTTCCACCTGTCATATTACCATATAAATTATTTTCTCCTGCTGTATGTTTTTTTGATATTTGAGTTTTTTCTACAACAATATTTTCTTCTTTTATGACGCTGTTTGGTAAGGGGGGAGTGTATTGTCCCCCTTCATTTCTATAAAGTTCTCGTGGTTTTTCTGCTGTTTTAGATGAATATAAATTGGTTTTTATAACAACATTTTCTTCTTTTATGACGCTGTTTGGTAAGGGGGGGGTATATTTATTTTCAGTTTGAATATTTACTAAGCCATAGACACTCTTTCCCCTTTTATTTTCTGTTTCTTTCAAAAACTTATGAGCGTGATGGAGTGCGATATTTTCGGTATAAACTTTTGGTAGTTTCCTATAAAAAATATATACCATTTCGTGTTTCTTCATAGGCATTTTTTTCGCATTTAAAAATCCACATGCTGCTGACTTAACCCATACAAGATCATACCTAAAACATTTTGGATTACTATTGATAAGAGTATTACCAAACTTGACGCTACATGTAAAAGCCATTACTGCGTCTTGTTTACATACTCTGTTCACTTGTTTCCAAAATAAAGACAAATCAATAAGACAATCCCACTTGCATGAAGTTTGCCCATACGGTAAATCAGCAAATAATAAATCTACACTATTATCACTCATATCTTTCATGATTTCTAAACAATCTCCATTAATCAATTCCATATACAAAAGACAAATATTATTTATTATCTATACCTATCTATATAATGTCAAGACGCAGTAAGTTTACAATTGAATTTGACAAACGATATGGTGATAAAATACCAAACAGAAAATTGTCAACATTAGCAAAGTATTTCAAGATAAAAAAATCATTAATTCAAGATGTGTTCAATCGTGGTGTCGGCGCATATAATACCAATCCAACATCAGTGCGTAAAAGTGTGAGTTCTGCGGAACAATGGAGTTATGCTCGCTTGTATAAGTTTATATTGAATGTTGAAAATAAAAGACAAAATAAACCATACCCTACTGGACGCGGACATGACAGCGATGTTGTTGAAAAAGCATAAACAATAATATTTGTCTTTTAATTGAATAAATAATCTAATAAAAACAATGGTATTGAGTATCTTTCCATAAGTGTTGTATTATCAAACTTTATATTTGTAGCATTTATCATCTTACCATAAGGACTTACACCTATCCGCATATCGTGTTTTTTACATGAACATCTTTTATTTTCTAACTTTTTATTTGTCAATATTTTGGTTGGTTTTTTATATCTATAACCAAAATAACAATAATCAGCAATTACAAAATCTTTTTTATAATCGTCATCTACATAGTCCCATATTTTAGAGTATAATGGATTTTCAATAAAATAATCGGTTGGTTTAAAATATCGTATTATCTCTATTGTCTTTTTTATGAACTTTGAATGAATATCTCTTTGTGTTTGCAACTCTTCTTTATCTTTCCATTTCCTTCCTATATGTGTATTCTGTAACATACTAAATATTTTACATTCAGGACTTGCCCAAATAATATCAAAATGACCAACTGGATATTCTTTATAATCCCATTCCATAATATCACAGCATATTGTAGGCAAATATTTAGGAACAATATCTAAACTTATTACTTCATTATTTGTATTTTCAAAATACTTTGTGATTGATCCTGAACCTTTGAACAACTCTAAAACTCTCATATATAAAATATATCAACATTATAAATGGAAATATATTATCTGTATAGAAGTGATAAAAATACAAAAAAATATACAATGTTAATGCCAAGTCATAAGCATATTCATAGATTCGGTCAAAATGGCTATCGCGATTACACACTCATACACGATAAGAAAAGCAAGTTTTATGAACCTGATAAAGATAAGAGAGATAAAATAAAAGACAATTATTTAGCACGACATAAGAAAGACCCAAAAGGTGTCCATGCACCAAGTTCTATGTCTGATATTATTTTGTGGAGTGCGCCAACCCTGCGAGGTGGTATTCGTAATTACGAAAAAAAGTTCAAAGTAAAAGTTGTATTTAAAGACAAAAAGTTAACAGAATCAGAAAAAAAGAAGTTGATGGATATTTAATATTTGTCTTTTATACACAATGTCTGAACCAATATTGAGTTCAGAAAATAACAGATTTACTTTTTTCCCTATTGAACACCCTGACTTGTATGCTTTGTATAAAAAACAATTATCATGTTTTTGGACAACTGACGAGTTGGATATGTCAAAAGACAGGGAAGTATTTGAAACATTAACGAAAGACGAAAAGCATTTCATCAAACATATTTTAGCATTTTTTGCGGCTTCAGATGGTATTGTAATTGAAAATATTTGCGGAAGTTTTTTAGATGAAGTCAAAATATCAGAGGCACGAGCATGTTATTCAATTCAAACATTTATGGAGCAAATACATTCTGAAACTTATAGTTTACTGATTGACACTATCGTGCGTAATCCAACAGAAAAAAAAGAATTATTCGATGCTGTATGCACATATCCAGCAATTGAGATGAAAGCAAATTGGGCGTTGAAATGGATAGGCAATAAGTCGCGTTCTTACGGTTCAAGACTCGTGGCGTTTATGTGTGTGGAAGGCTTGCAATTCAGTGGTAGTTTCTGTAGTATTTTCTGGTTAAAAAAACGAGGTATAAATATGAATGGACTGATATTTAGTAACGAATTAATATCACGCGACGAAGCTTTACATGTGGAAACGGCTGTGTGTCTTTATCATAAATTACAAAAAAAACCAAGCAACGCAAAAATTAATGAGATAATCAAAGAAGCGGTTGATATTGAAAAGGGATTTATTTGTGAAGCACTACCATGTCGATTACTGGGAATGAATGACAATCTTATGAGTCAATATATTGAGTTTGTCGCAGACAGATTATGCTCACAATTACACATCAAAAAAATATATAATACACCCAATCCATTTGACTTTATGGAAAGTATTTCACTTGAAAGAAAAACTAACTTTTTTGAATCTCGTGTAAGTGAATATGCCCTTGCTGAAAAATCAGATAAAAATATTGACTTCTCTTCAGATGGATTTTAAAATACCTTTTTGTCTTTTTGTCTTTTATATGTAAATGAAGTTTGTAAAAAATCAAATACCACGACCTACTTTAAAACCTATAACCATTGGTAAATCTCATCTTGGTGGTTCACACCCAGTATTAATACCAATCAATGTTTCTAAACCAATAGAAGATAGCAAATTTTTTCGTGTCCGTGTTCCACGAACACCACCACCAAGAAAACGAAATAAAAAATCCAAAAAATAAATTGATTATATATAATGTCAAATACAATTGAAGGTGCAAACGCTACAAATACAAATGTTGGCTTTGAATCTGTAAGTCAGCCCTTATTTTATTCAGAAGACGAACAACCAGATCAAATTTATTTAGAAGCTGTATTACCACAAGTCCGCGACCCAACTCTTATTCCTTTAAATACTCGCGCACTAAATCCTGTAAAATATGATGAACAAGTCGATGGTTTTCACCCTATCATGAAAAATCCTAATGCCTATGTTTACGACAATAGTAATAAATATTTCCAACCTCAAAATTTTTAAAATATCCAATCAATGTAATATAGATGCCATCTCATATTTTGAACTCGACGAATAAGTCAAGTCAATCAATCTTTTTGCACAGTGAAGATAGTGTAATAAATATTTCAGGAAGTNANAGAATCTATTATTTTGATCAAGCTATTGTCGCTCCTCCAAACTGTCGTATATTAATTGGATTGACAAATATGGTTATTCCAAATGCTATTTATAATGTGACATCGACCTCAAATACAATCACAATAAGTGGAATTACATACACTATTAATGTTGGTAATTATAGCGCAGATGATTTAGTATCAACAATAAATACTCAAATAAGTTCAATTGGTTCTGTAGCGTTTAACACAGACAACAATGTTTTTATATTTACTTTTGGAAGTGGAAAAATAATTCAATCAACCACCATGGAGCGTCAACTCGGTTTAGGAAATAATCAATTACCAACTGCGTCTGTTACAACATACAAAGCAACAAATNTATGTGACCTTGGTGGAGTTCGGAATATATATGTCAGATTGACAAACCTCACAATGAATAATATTGATTCAAATGGAACAAGCAATAATATTGTTGCGTCTGTAGTTAACGACACCAACTTTGGAGCATATTTATTTCACACGCCAAGTGAAGTATTATATTATCAAATTACAGAAGAACAATTTAGTCATCTTAATATTTCTCTTACTGACCAAAGTAATACACCATTAGAATTGAATGGAGTTGAATACACTATGACTTTAACATGTCACTTTGCTATACAAAGAGAATCAACCGCAAAAAATACTCTACTAAAAGAAATTGTAGAACAATATAAAAATAAAACTGAAAAAAAATAAACACATACAATATATAAGAAATGGTTGTATTTGGTTTAAAATCAAAGAAGGCTGGGGTGTTCGCGCTTAAAAAAATTAAGCGTGGAATTCACGGATTGAAGAATAGTGGGAAACATGCGGTTGATAATCCAGCAATGAAACGGATTCTTGGGAAACGAAAAATTGCCGGAATTCAAAAGTCTATTGAAAAGATGTAATTTCAAAACCTAAAAGTAAGTAATTTATTATCTATATTCAATATATATAAATAATGAATTACAATCAAGAAGACTATAAATGTGACTATGTTACCCTTTTTATCAAGGACGCAGCGAATCACCCACAGTCAAACCTTTCTACTGGGGTCTGTGTATGGGATATCCCAGAAAGCAGTTATTATTACAAAGACAGGGCAAGTATTACCGTGATGTCTGTTCCAAGTGCAGGTGTGTCAAAATTACTTTTAGATGATATAGTTATGATGAGTTCAATTGGATTTAATAATTCATGTTCGCAACTTAATTCAGGTGCTGGTGATAAATTAAATACTTCCCTTGGAGTTATTGGTTCGTTTACTGGTAACAATAAAATATCTGGAACTGAAACATATGAAATGCGATATATTAATGCTGGCACAATAAAATCACTCGTCCCAGCGCAACCAAACCAGATTGAAATTAGATTTATAAAAGACACAAAAGCAGTCGTAGACATGAGTGGCGATGGAGAGCGTGGTCATGTTGTTTTGAAATTTTCTTATCATAAACCTGCTGATTACAANCCAGCAGAAAATGAATTCAGTGTAGCGTTTGCTCCCCAGACGACTTTTTAAGACTTTAATTTGAAAATACAAATACAAAATACATTTTTTTTTTATATGTATTAAGTATATAAATGGCTGCTACGACACAAAAGCTTAATTACGGTGAAATAAGCCCAAGGGCTTCATCTTCTCGTGCTATTAGAACNGAGACCGTNCCAACAAATGGCTCTTCATTTAACCTTAATCAAGAAATTATAATTGATTTACCTTCTAACCTTAATAATACTTTCTGTGATTTTCAATCCTCTTATATTAAAGCTACTGTAGCAAACGGAGATGGTGCTGATTTTAACTTCTCGGCTGGTGGATTTCCAAGTTGTATAAAACAGATTATTTTAGAAATCGGTGGAAGTGTGCTTTTTTCCTGCGATAACTGGAATACGCTATACGAAATGATGCTTTCACTGGACACGAGTGAGGGTTTTAGAAAAAATGCTGGTGAACGATTGTTTGGAGCAGGCAACGATTTTTCGGGCGCAACCGTAGCCGCAGGATCAAACAGACAAGTTTGCTTTCCTCTTGTTCTTACTCCTTTAATGATGAATAGGTATTTTCCCTTAGTTTCAAGGGATAGACTGAGGCTTCGGCTTGTGCTTGATACATCGGTTCGTTCGCTTCTTGGCGCGGCTACTGATGCTGAAGTGACTATATCTAATATTTCTTTNGTGACTTATAATTTAGAACTTGGNGCTGATATCATGGCTCAAGTAGTTGCTAACTCTGGTGGCTCGTTTAAGATGCTTATGCCTTCTTACCAACATCATCAGTCTTCTCTTTCTACTTCTGAAACATCTAAAGTTCTGACTCTTGGATTTAGCATGAGTTCACTTAATCGTGTTCTTGTATCACAAACTCGCCAAACTGCTGTAGCTGCTAACGCCCATGTTGGTAACCGCGCTCGTAATCGTTTATCTCGTTATTTCCTTACTATTGGTGGTGTAAAATATCCAATGCGTGATATTCGTGATGTTGGATCTGCGGCTGTAACTGTGGGAGCAGGTTCTGAACCATTAGCAGAAGCGCTTATTTCTCAACGCGCTCTTTGTGCTTGGTCGCATGACTCGTCTATTGCGGCTGACGCTGGCTTTGACCTTACAGACGGTGCTGGTGATACGAGTGCAACGACAGGCTCGTACCTCCTGGAAATTGACCTCGAATCGCAGAGAGTGTCAGGAGGAGAGGGTAGTCTNGGATTAGTAGCAGGCGTAAATACTATCGGNNANNTTTGTCAGTTAACGATGGAATATGACGCGGCTGTAGCTAATGCTATGGTTATTGATGTATTTGCAGAGCATACCTTGATGGTGGCGCTTGACCTTCAATCGCTAACATACTCAATTGCGGTATAATTTGTAAGTTAGTTCATAATATTTTCTTGATTTATTTTTAACAAAAAGACAAAAATGTTTAAAATAAATCTAAACTTATATAAATGACAGATACAGATACATCTCGTGAAACATTAGCATTACTCGCACAAGGAAGTTATAAAATGGGAGAATCAAATATCGGAAAAAAACAGCGTTTAGAAAATACACAAAACCATGTTAATGATACAAATTGGGAAGTGATACCTGAACATACNAATAGTGAAATTACGACNTATAGAAAAANAGATGACCCATCAAATATTGTTATAGCGCATCGTGGGACGAAATTAGACGGCAAACGAGGACGAACTGATTTAGAAGCAGATATTCTTTTTGCGTTGGGATTCGGTGGACATGTTCCAACTTTCAAAAGACGAAAAAATAGAACGAATAAAATTATAAAAGCATTAAATCCAACAGAACTTCATATGACTGGACACTCAATTGGTGGAGGCTCTACCAATTATACTATTGCTAAAAGTAAGATAGTAAAAAATAATCTTACAAGCGCAAGAACATACAATTCGGCTGCACACCCAATATTCGATAACGATATTAAAGTTGGGAAAAAAACTAAAAAAGAATTAGACGATAAAGTAGTTCACCATCGGATAAAACATGATCCAGTAAGTGTTGGTTTTAAAAATAACTTACCATTTGGAAGTCTTGAAACTCATTCAGTTGATCATGATTCTGCTAAAGGTAAAAGTATACTTCAAAATTTTTTAGAGATAACTACAAAAGTAGGAAAAATTAAAAGAGCAACAGAAAAAGGTTTACACGCACATGCTATCTCACATTTCCACGATGGAAGTATTAAAAATTAAAATTACGAAGTATTAGAAACTCCGCGAGGCGGTTGAATTATGATTTCACTTTGCGTGCCATCATTATGTAAATCAAATTCAAAACTTTCTTTACAACATTTTGATGAAGTATTACAACGCATTCTATAAATCTTGTAAGCAATAATAATTATCAAAAATGCTCCTGCTCCCTCTAGAGTATACTTTGTATAGTCAATCATATATATTATCTCCACATATTATAAATGTCAAAGACTCTTTTTAACACAAATACATTTCAATCTAAAACTTTACAAAATAGTAATAAGATTGATATAGGCGAAAGTAATGTGACAAATTTTACAGCAACAAATGCTACAATAACAAATCTTACCAATGCTGAATTACAAGCTGCGACAACTGGCGTTTCAACAAATGCTACAGCGATTACAACAAAACAACCCATTATAAGTGCGGACAACAGATTAAGTGCTACGCTAATTGGTGATAATGGTAATGTTTCAAATGCTGAATTTGGATATTTATCAACAGTAACTTCAAATATTCAAACNCANATTGATTCTAAAGAACCAGTAATAGATNCGTCAAATCGTTTAAGTGCTACGCTAATAGGTGACAATGGTAATGTTTCAAATACTGAATATGGATATTTATATAGAGTTAGTTCAGGAATTCAAGGACAGATTGATTCTAAAGAACCAGTAATAGATTCGTCAAATCGTTTAAGTGCTACGCTAATTGGTGATAATGGTGATGTTACAAATACTGAATTTGGATATTTATCAACAGTAACTTCAAATATTCAAATTCAGATAGACTCAAAACAAGGAGTAGTCGGAAACGGAACAATTGATTTAGCACCAACAGATGGGAGTGATAGAATTGTGACGAGTAATGGTGTATTTGATGCTCTTGCTACAAAACAAGCAACTTTATCAACAGGTGATGGTATTGACATAACTGGAACAACTATTTCATTTGACGGAACAATATCACAAAATATAACTGCTGGTTCAGGAAATAGTATAACAGCAGGAACTTTAAATTATATAGATGGTGGAGTTTCTACAAGTGTGCAATCAAAAATAGATACGAATGTAACGAATATCACAAATCTTCAAACCGCAACGACAGATTTTTCATTTTCGGCTGGGACTACAACGATAGCCAATGATGTAGTCATTGATAATAATTCAACAGAACAGTTATTAGTAAAAACAGAACAAAATGGATCTGATGCGGTAGTAAAAATTCGTGGAAAAAGAGGAGGTTCTACTACCCAATATCAGGCACAACTTCGCTTTGAAAATTGGGACAATCAAATAAACAACTACAACACTATAGGTAGAATATCTGGAAAAGTATCTGATTCCACTAACAATTATGGCGGAATTGAATTTAATTCGTATGCTGATGGTTCAACCCCATATACCGCTATGGTCATGGATAAAGATGGTGTATTTACTTTTTCAAAAGATATCGTAGCCCCAAATATTACAAGTGCGAAATATTATCAGGCAAAGATAGAAGAAACAAGTTATGATGATTCAGGTGAGAGTGTAGTTGAGGTAGCAGAGATTGGTGCGAACTTTAAAATAAAATTAACTCAAGAAATACAAGTTGGTAGTATTGTGGCAGCAAGTGATTCACTATTACAAATTACTACTTCAGGAACTTATAAGTTTGAAGTTCAAATGAACTTTCGAAATAAAACACGAGGAAACAGAACTGTCCCTTTTGTATATTTAGCAGAAACAGCCGCAGAAGAATTAGATCCAACATCTATAACAGGTTCGCAGAATAATAGATGTGCTTTTACTTATATTCGTCGTGAAACTTTTGGAACAGCAAATTCTTTGTCTTTTAGTTACATTAAAGTGATTGATTTATCATCAGCAGATTATTTCACATGTTTAAAATCATTAATGCAAAAAGGTGATGTAGCAACTTGGGGGAGTACGGATACCTTAACTACAACGACAGATTCGTGGGGGGGAACTTTAATCATTACAAAAATAGCATAATCTTATAACAACCATTCAATATCATTATCAAAATTCATTTTATAGCAATAATAAAAGCAGTCAAAACAGGTTGCGTTTTTCCACCCTTCAACTGGTTTTCCGTCAATATGTTTCGTAAAATGGATTCTTTTTCGAGGTATAATAATTTGCAATCCTTTATTTTTAAAATTTTCTCTAAAATAACTGGTGTTGATTTTTGACGACGGCATTATGATAATGAATGGTTTATCCAATTCAGATAATCTTTTTATTATCTCTTTACTCTTACTAAATGGTGGATTGCTTACAATTATATCACCTAAATCATTTTCAAAAAAATCAATAGGTCTATGAATAACATCAAATCCTAATTCTGTTAAATATTCTCCACTTTTTCCATCTCCATAAAATGCTTCCCATATTATTTTGTCTTTTGGTATAAGGTGTGCTATATTTTCCCAAGCAGATTTTGGTGTCATATAATCATCGTGTTTTAAAAAGGTTTTAGTTTGAAAGCCAGCCATATATAATTGAGATAGATAAAAATAGCATAAGTAGAAGATTAGTCATTTAAGTTTGTAATATTGTAAATAGCAATACACTATAAAAACAAGATAAAAACGCCAAAATTGACTTATATTATAATAATAACATAGTAGAACTCACGAAAAATGACAAATACGGACATATAGTTTAAATTATAGTATTATAACAACATAGTAGAACTCACAAAAAATGAAAATAATCATCATTTATCTCTTTTTGTGTTGTTTTTATAGTGTATTGCTATTTACAATGTTACAAATACTGATTTCTAACTTTCTAATTTTGTCTTTTCTTTTATTTTATGGTTTTAATTATTTTAAATAAAAAATAAAAATGAATTATTTTAATATATCTTTCAATATAAAATGGAACGCGAACTAAATCGTATATTGAAAGACATGAGTGAATCTACAGCAAAAAGTTATAGAGGGTCTTATTTGAGATTAAGGAAATTATTGAAGTTAACCGACCGTAGGAAGCCAATAAAAAAGATGTCTTTAAAAGATGTTTTAACTTCTATTGAAAATGTTGAGAATCCATCGACACGACATTCTGTGTTTGTTATAGCAAAGAAGATTTTTGACTATGAAAAAAATAAATCTGACTTTGATGTTGTGGATAAAAAGATACGCGAGGATAAACGAACTTTACAAGTAAACAAGAATGGTAATCTTGATAAAACTTTACCAACCTACAAAGAGTTAAAAACTGCAATCAAGAACGAGATGAATCCAAAAAAATTCATTGTTTCTTTTTTGATGTTTAAGTTAACATGCCGTAATCAAGATATAGCTCTTTCAGATGTTCATTTTAAACCTAAAGAAAATTACGACGAGAATCGCAATCATTTAATTGTAGATGGTAATAAAGTAATTTTCATTCGTAACAGATACAAGACTGTAAAACAATATGGACAGAAAAAGAATGTCATTAATGTATTGAAGTTTACGAATATGATCAAGAAATTTTTAGGCGATGCTGAAAAGAAGGCGTTGTTTAGTCAGCGAAGTGGAAAAGAAATAACAGGTAGTTCTGTTGCATCTTATCTCAAAAAGTTTATAGTCCTGGGTTTAACAGAAGGACAAATAGTAAAAATTGTACTGAAACGCGCTGATGAGTCAGGATCGTACAATATGCTTCGTAATATCTCAAATAATCGTGGGACAAGTATTTCAGTGCTATTATCAGAATATGATGTGTCTAATGTGAAACCACCTTCAACAGAAATAACTCAAGAGCAAACTCAAGATGTGAAACAAGAAGTTGAGGTTGAATCTTAAAATATTACACTACACTACACAAGTTAACTTTTGTGTAATTGTGTAATTAATGTTATTTAAGAGAAAAATACACCACAGAATAGCGTGTTCCAGTCCAATCCAGTGTTTCATGATAATTACTCCCATTAAAAATATAAAATTTATTTTTGATATCAATATCTTCATAATTGTTTTTTTTATCATATATTCTTAAAGACCCATCTGTGTAATCACCCAGTCCAATAATTGCACTATCTTTCTTATTGTATCTATCAATATGTTTTCCACATTTTACATTCTTATTGACTTGTATACTTGTATATTCAAAATTTGGTGGAGCGATTTGTTTTAACAAATTGTATATTTTTATATATTTTTCCTGTGTAGATTTGCTGGATAAACGAGGTTCTGTCCCAGTCCATCTGCCTTTTCCTCGTGGAATAATATAACCTAATACAAAACCATCACACTTTTTTTTGGATATATTTTTCCTTTTTTGTGTTGGAAAAGACAAATTATCTAATTCAGTTTTTAACTCGTCCATTGTATTATTAAAATATTTTTAATAACTCAATTGGTATTAACTCGTCGCCTTCTATTGTAATCACACAAACAATAATTTCTAAAATAATATTTCTTGTTACTTGGTATCTCAACGCACTGGAATAAACTTTTTGCCGTCTTGTATTTTGTCTTTTTATAGATAAGATCATTGTAATTTAAAATAGGAATTCGTCTTAAAATTTCTTGCTTGGAAGGATATAACCCAGCATAACCTATCCTTGTCTTGTCATAGTCACTATACATGACAAGGAAAAATAATTTTGTCATTTATATAGATTGAGATTATAATTGAATACTAATTCCATTGTCTTGCGCCAATTTTCGTAATTCGTCAGCTTTAATATTTGACCGAAAAGAGATACCTTGAGATTTTAACTCTCTCTTTAACATAGGCATTGATTTATTTTTGCGTTGATACTTACGGCGTGTTGGTAGTTCATCTTCAGGATTACGAGGTGGTAATGTAACTTTCTTTTTTTCTTCAACTTCTTCAACTTCTTCAACTTCTTCAACTTCTGATGGAGATTCAATTGGTGATGACGGGCGTTCTTCTTTTTCTTCAACTTCTTCAACAGATAAATCTAATGGTGATTCAATTGGTGATGGTGGGCGTTCTTCAACCGTTTCAACAACTACTCTCTCTTTTGGAAATGCTACAAGTTTTTTAAATATTGTTTGTGATTCTTGTCTATACGCCGTTAAATCTCCACGCAATCGATTTAATTCTTTAACATTAATATCTTGAATATTACGAAAGGTATTCGCTAAATTTTGTGTATTCAAATTTGCTTTTGGTTGGTGATTTATCACACTTGGAAAGGGAGGGGTATATAAAGAGAATTGATAGGGTTGTGGATTACGAGCAACTTCAATCGCGCTTCTTGGTTTAGGTGCGGATTTTTTACGCTTTTTCCTTTTCTTTTTTTTCTTGGGTAAATCTCCCAGAATTACTTTCACAATTTGTGTCACATTTTGCGTCTGTTTGTTTACCATTATATACTTCTTCAGATAAATTATTTTTTAATGTTACAGTTTCATTTCTAACAATCAATGGTGGTATTCGTGCGTCTTCAAGTTTTTTATTTTCTAACTCACACATGTATTTTAATGTTGCATCATCAAACCCATTAAATTTTTGTTTGTATTCTTTTTCAGACACGAAATTTGAATCAAGCTTCTCCATATCGATTAATTGTTCTTTAGCATCGTCTTGGTATGAATTGAATTGAGAAACAAATATTGCGATTTCATCGTCGTTCCATTCTCTGTCGTGATATACGGATTCATTAATGATTTTGTCAATATTATTTTCAAGTGTATTAAAATCAGCTTGGCTTTGTAATTTTTTTATATTTTCCATATATATATAGATGGGTAGAAAAAAAGTTATTCAAAAGCAGCCTATTGAAAAATTGAGTAGTGATGCTATCGTTGAGATTACGGAAGACTCTTCAAGCGAAGAGGAAGCTGATTTAACAACACCAATTATTAAACCTAAAACAAAAAAACCAAGAACCGCAAAACAATTAGCAAATGACCAAAAATTGCGTGATAGGAAAAAAAAGAAAGTTGAACCAGTTGTTGATGAGATGGACATATCAACGCACCCTGTCAAACAAATTCCTGTAGCAGAATCAGAAGATAAACCATTAACAAAAAAAGAAATGCTTGAACTCATGTCACAAATGAATACTAAACCAGCACCTGTGAAAAAGCCACGCAAACCAAGAGCAACAAAAGTTGAAATGGCTAAACGAAAGGCGGAAAAAGTTATTATGGAAACATCGACACCAGTCGCACCACCACCGCCAGCACTTGTAAGATCAAAACCTGAAATGTTGTTTGTATAAAAAAATTGA
>NZQM01000222.1 GCA_002695905.1 Parvibaculum sp. | reverse complement strand
ATATACAATTACAAAGAAAACCTATAGTGTTATCAAGTGATCAACAAATAACTTTAGAAGTTTGTGCTGAATTACCGAGTGAACGCGCCCGAATATATATTGAAAATTCTAGAGGTCAGTCTGGTGTATCACAGGCGAATAATATTATAGCATCTCTTTCTAATATATCGATCACTTCTGTTATTGATAAAGGGGCTTATACTAAACAAGAATTTTTAACATCAGTCGCAGATAAAATAAATGATGAACTAATAAATATTAATAATGCTACTGCTCCATATGATGGTCAGGGGGCAATTAATTATAATAATAGATACGGTATATCAGCCGTCGAATCACGAAATGAAATATTATATAATTTTCAATTCAAAGAAGATGATAATGGTTTATTTTGGGGATTGGTTAGAAATCACGAGCCAGAAGTAATGTCGACAGATGTAGCTTTTGGAGGATCTAACGCATATAAGGGCAATATTCAATGTGAAGTAGCTATAAGTAAAATGACAAACAATACGCCTATTACTGGTGGAAGTTATAGTGGTAATATTTCAGTGGCTCCAACTGGTGCCGCTGTGTCAGATCTATCTGTATATGTTAGAGGTAGAGATTTTTTATCACCTGGATTTTATAATAGATGGGATGACAAAGAGCCAACACTCACTGGCAAAAAAATGGCTAGTTTTGAATGGGACTGGGATATAAAACCTGTAGCTAGTGCCGATAAAATATGTAATATGTGTTGGTGGAATACTGCATCGAGTCAAAATTATAATGGTACAGGCGTAAATGCTAATAGTATTTTAGCAGCTGGAAATATTATGCCTTACCAAAAAAACGTATTTGGATCAGGCGCACATATTTTAGGAAATACTGCTGGAGATATTAATTTATTAGGAGAAACAGAACCACTTTCAAATCCAGCCGCTGGGGTAATAGGACAAGTTCCATTATGTTTCTTAGGATTACGCCGAAGAGTAGAAGTAGACGGCGATAGTATTATGGGTGCCAATACATTAATATTATACCAAAATAGTAACTTACAAAGATGCTGTGATAATATTACAGATTATGATAATTATCCATATACTTTAGCTGATGATCACGAAGAGTTAGCGACATGGAGCTTAAGAAGTGGTTTAAATCCAAATGGTAAAAATTATGCAAAGTTCAGATGGTGTTTCTATGCTATGGATACAAGTCCAGATATTCAAACATTAAAAAAACCAACCGCAAAACAATTACACAACAATAAGGTTTATTACTATCAATTGTTAGCTTTAGACCAAGAAGGTCCAGGAGAATGGACATTATTATACGATAGTCAACATACAGGAAAAGGAATACCTAGAGAATTAATTGACGATGGTGAAACATTTTTCAATGCTATCAATCCAAAAAACAGAGATGTTGCTGTAGTAAGTAATGGTGATAATCCAACTCAACAAACGGCATCATTGGGATTTCAGCCACTATTTACATTTCAAAATTGTGGTCAAACCGATTCAATATCAAACCCAATGGGAACATGGGGCTGTAATTATGAAGGGAATGGTGTAGCTAACTCGGCACGACCTTTTATAAGAAGAACAATATTTCAATATAGTTTATCCGCATCAGGCGAATTGAAAAAGATATTTGGATTACCACAGACCTCAAAATCAAGACTTGGTATTGATGGAGGCGGTATTACATTTGAGAAAAATGATGAAGAAGTATTATTAGGCAGATCTTTGAAAAATCCAAACTTATATCCACAACATATAGGAAATTATTCAGGTTGGACAAGAATATTCGGAGATGGATTAAGATATAATATTGAAATACAATCATTACCGATTAAGTGTTTCAATACAAGAAAAACAAATAATACAAGTGTGGGACAAAAGAATTTATATTCATTACAAGTCGCACAGGGTAACGAAAGACCTATATTATATAATGTTGGCGGATTTGGTGAAGATATTACAGATTCTAGTGAATCATTTATATATGTACAATTGGAACCGAATAATTTGAAATACTTAACACTAGATAATAATGAAAAGATTAAATTAAATACATTGAGAGTACAAGTTCGTAGAGCCACATCCGATGAAATTGCCTCAGAGATTGAAGATACATCACTGGAGATATTGATACAAAATTAAAACAAAATTAATAAAAAATATATTTGTTATATATATAAAATGAGTTTAGATTTGAATAATTATTTTAAGTTGGGATTAGATTCTACAAATGATGCAGTTTCAGAGCCAGGTATTATGAATACCATAAGAACACCTACAGATACTAACAGTTCTACATTAAATCGTGTTACTTTCAAGGTTCCAAAGATTGGAATGCTAACCGAAGATTCACACGTAAACGTCCAGTTTTTATCTAGTGTTTCCTCCGCAACTGGAAGAGCCACTCCAAATTTCGTAAATGGTGCCCTAGGTTGTGTAAAGAGATTTAGAATATTAATGGATAATAGAGTACTATGTGATTTAGAGGTTCCATCTAAATTTACAACTCCAAATCTATATGCTCGCAAGTCACAGACACAATTAAACGATTATCATTATCATTACTTAGGTAACCAATTCAAGACTGATGTAAGACCTGATAATGGAAAAGAAGAAGTTTCAAGAGATGTCCGATATATGATTACAACCAATAACGCAAATCAACACGTATATAATTATAACATTATTGGTGCTACTCAAGCCACATCAGATGTATATGGACTTCCTTTAAGAATGTTAGGAGCCAAATTTTTAGAAACATCATCATTACCTGTTTTCCTAATGAATGATAGAGAAATTGTAATTGAATTAACTTTCCACAGTGATTGTCGTGAATATGCTATTTTAGATAATGGAGCTTTAGGAGCCAGTGATGTTACAGTAAATTTAGGAAGATGTGAATTAGTAACAACCCATATTATGCTTGATGATGCTACAGAACAAAGAGAACGTGCTGCTAGTATGACAAAAGCTGTTCAATTTCCATTTGTTGATACATATATGATTAGAGCTTCACACACTGGTAACGCTGCGGCGGCTGGAGTTGGTCAGAGAAATAATAAAAATACAATATACAGATTACATTTGAATAATCGTGAATTACATTCATTATTGATGGTTCCAACAAATACTCCTGCTAATAGTACTTTTCAACCATTTAATGGAACAAGTAGGTTAGTAGGTAATCAGAGATCAGATTGTTTAGGCGATTCTGTTTTACAGTTGAAATCGAATGGACAAAATTATTTCGACAGACCAGTTTCTAATAATGCTGTATTATTTCAACTATTAACATATTACAATCANGGNNTNGCNATGAANNTTCCNTATCAGGCNTGGAANTGTACNGANCAATCATTGAATGANATNTCNGCNCANACNCANCCTGCNAGGATGCAAGANTANNGAGGNGCATGGCGNTATTTNGGNATNGATTTTAGAAATGGCAATTCAGGTGTNTATGGNGCAGGAACTCCACAGAAATCNGCNTTAGAAATNGATTTCACCGCATCAGTGCCCTNATGGNCACNCTNCTANTCCNACNATAGCATCAACAACTAAAGATGTGTTTTTCTANGTNAANGTNNNNAAATTACTTTCATTAGGAGGCAANAANATNAGTATTTCTTTCTAGGTCCATTTTTTTTAATTAATTTATCATATATATAATATATGAGTAATAGATATGATAATAGTGGAATTCAATCATCAATAAATCCAGATGTNAAAAATATTGATAAANANCGAGCNGCNAAATTTGTNNTAGATCCNGATGTTACAAAAAAATCATTAACAATAGCATCTAATACAAGTGGTTTATTTTTTACTGAGGCGAAGAACGTCAATCAGTTCTCAATGATAGATATTTCTATAGATCAAACTAGTTCTCTTCAGGATTTAATNNTGACTNTNGATTTTGGNTTTACNGCNNNTACTATGGTTCAATCATACAGCTTTTCTTATAAAGAACAAAATTTTATCCAATCAATACCGATTCAAGGTAATTATTTCAATTTTAATATATTTAATTTTGGTACAGATACTGCGAATATAGATGTTAAACTACAATTTAGAAATTATATGGATTATTATCCAAAAAATCAAATTCAGTATAGTGTTTCACCAAATGCTATAGCGCAATTNACAAGAGTAGGTAATAATTATTATGATGATATTGCTAATAATTTAACTGGGAATGTTCGTCGTATATATAGAACNGGTAGAATAAATAATTTACCTTCATATCCATCAACAATTTATATGGGAACAGGGACACAAGCTAGTATTGATACAAGTAATACAATCGGCTTAATGAAATTTGAAACATTAACCACACCAAGCGCTACTGATGATGGACAAATTCAGATTATAGGAATTACTGGATCAGGAGAGAGAGAGTATGAAATAATAAATATGGTAGATGGTGAGGGAACATCATCCAAACAATATACATTTATAGAACAGGCTGAATGTCAACAAAATTTCCAACCTACTCAAGATATTAAAATAATAAGAGATGGAACAACAGATTTATACAATTATATTCCAAAAGGTCCGGCTATGACACAGACTCCATTATATGTTATGCCAGCAGGAGCAACATCTTCTATATTAAAGTCAATAACTTTTAGGGGGTTTGTAGGTTACAATCCAAGTCCATTAATTTCACTAGTNCAGAAAAGATTATNAACTAATAAACAAATAATAAAAAGATATCAAATTAAATTGGTTGATAATAATAATATAGACATAACAGTTCCATTGAATTTAAAATTAAACAATAGAAGTTTGATTTATTTTGAGGTAACGAGTGGAGAAACAATTGGAGCTGGTACTGAGTTAGATTTAGTAGCCGAGATGGAAATTATAGAAGATTATACAAATGGAGCTAGTGGAATCTTACAATTAAATTAAAATAATGTATAGTAATATATGGTTCTTAATAAAGCTCCAGCAGATTTTAAAGAAAAAAAACCATTGTACAGACCTTTTAAAAGTAGCAAAGCAGGTAAGAAGGGGATGGTATTCGTAATGAAAAACGGTAGTAAAAGATTAATACATTTCGGGGATAGTTCTATGAAGGATTTCACTCAGCATAAAGATCCAGAACGTAGAAAATCATACTTAGCAAGAAGTGGTGGTATTCGAGATAAGAGTGGAAGACTAACAGCAAACAATCGTAATTCAGCTAACTATTGGTCCAGGCGGATTCTGTGGTAAAAAAAAAAATTTGATTCGTAATTATTTTACCAATTAATGAGTAAATATGGAATACTACAAACGTGACCAATACAAAAAGTACATCCTAGACTTGGATGCCCGACTTACCAAATCATCAGATATGGGTTTTAGTAATACCAAGGCTTGGAAGATAAACAGACAATTACAGAAAGCAATAAGATATTGCCATAATCGCGATGTAACTAAATGTACTAAATATATAGATATTGTGATAAAACATCACTCAGACCAACTAGATAGGTTATTGTTTGGGGGGGTCGATGCATGCTTCAAATTGTGTGAACTGGACATGAAAGATAATAGAATAAAAAATCACACTGGGGATAATGAAATCGCTAGACAGTTAGGAATATATATGAAACGATTACATTTTTTAAAAGAAGATATGATAAAATATGCACTGGGATTACCAAAAATTGATATACATCCTGAGATAGATCAGTTAGATTATGAAGAAGAACAACGTGAGTTACAGCAAGGACACATGATACAGCACTTTTCATAAAATCCGCCGCATATATGAAAAAACGGACTTTCACAAATCTGCTGTATCATCCGCCTCATCCGTTCCCCGTAATACAATGTATTATATATTAGAATGAAAAATAAAATATATAGTAATATTAATTATGTAACTTCTTCAGAAACAACCTCCTCCCAATAGCAGCCACCTTCAATTTTTTCATAATTTTTTGGTTTTTTATTTGAGTATTTCCAATATTTGTTGTACAGTTTAGAAATATTTTCCCTTTTATCCCAGCGTGAGCCTTTAAGACCAAATAATAATTGTAATTGACCTCCACAATAAATAGCATTTTTTCCCTGTTTTTTAATATGATCACATAGTAATAAACCGTAACAACCACAAGATACTAGAAAATAATCTGCTGTTGATTTATCTATTTTTTTTTTAAGTATATCCAATGTTTCATAAAAATCTTTGTGTGGACCACCTCCACAAGTATTATAGGTTTGTATGAAAGAGAATTTATTGTTTATTTTTCTATTATGAATTTTGTCAATATTTTTTGTTTGAGATTTCATATCTTCTGCGAAATAACTTATAATACCAACTTCTTTATTATTAAGATCATCAAGTAAATCTAACCAAAAAGATAAATCTTCTTCCCAAAACGGAATACAATTTTTATATAATCCTATATCCATTAATAATTTACTAGTTACTCTGAAACTATTACAGCTATATACATCCATAAGTATATCTGAATTAATTATTGATTCAACATAATCAGTTTTCCATTTCTTAAGACAATCATCATTTCCATAAAATCCGGCATTTGTGTACATCATATCGTTATCATTGAATAATAAACTACGTAATTCAACTTCGCCAACACGTATTATAGAAATACTTTTATTATTTACAAAATATTCTCGTGCTTCAGACAATGTGTAATTCATATAAATAATGTCTAGAAAAAAAATATGTTATATATACATAAAATGAGTGATAAAATCTGGAGTGTTCCCGAACTAAAATTATGGTTGAAAAACCATAATTTAGATGTAAAAGGTAAAAAAGCTGAATTATATAATAGAATGATTGATTATCAAGCTGAATCTATTAAAGATGTAGAACCTGAAGAAGAAGTAATATTAAAATTACCATTGCCAACAATTATTGAAGAAGAAGAACCAGTTGAAAAAAAAAGAAAAAATGTAAGTCGTCGCAAAGCCGTCGGAAAATTACATAAAAAAATTGTCGACTTAGATAGTATATAATGAATTACAGAATATCTATTCCATCATTCAAAAGGGAAAATCAGTTAAAAGATAAAACATTAAAATTATTAGAAGAAATACCTAATAGTATAATTGATATATTTATTGAGAATGAAATA
>NZQM01000221.1 GCA_002695905.1 Parvibaculum sp. | reverse complement strand
GGATTTGGAATTTGTAGGTTATTTTAATGACTGTAATGTTGCCATGCAATATTATAAAGATAATTGTTCTGAACACATGGCAGCAAGTTGTACATTAAAAGAATATACTTTGATACCACCTGACCATGTATCACCTAGTCAATTTGATTTTGATAGTTTAAGCGCCAATGAGTCAAGAAGTTGCGGATTTGTCGGAGTCGATATGAGAACTTTTACTAAGGATAAGTAATGGCAAGAAAAGTTAAGCAAACACAACAACCTTATGAACCAGTACACAAACGAACGAGCCAGGGTGGGCGGATACCTAAAACCTCTACCATGAATAAAAGTTTTCGTTCATCATACAAAAAATATAGAAAGCAAGGAAGATAATGGCAGATTTTACGTGGAGTTTTTCTTCCCTAAAAGAATATATTAATTGCCCTAAGAAATATCAAGAAGTAAGAATCCTAAAAAATTATTCTTTTGTAGATACGCCCCAGACTATTTACGGAAAAGAAGTTCACGAGGCGTTAGAACTATATGTAAGAGACGGCCAACCTTTAGCTAAAAACTATTTAAGATTTAAAAAGATGGTAGATTCTTT
Organism: Parvibaculum sp.; assembly: GCA_002695905.1. Classification (GTDB taxonomy): domain Bacteria; phylum Pseudomonadota; class Alphaproteobacteria; order Parvibaculales; family Parvibaculaceae; genus Mf105b01. The sequence goes on along the minus strand of NZQM01000221.1, from coordinate 7,123 downwards.
GATCGCTATTCCAGGGATTAAATACGCTGAGTACAAAATGGCGTTGACTAAAGAAATGGAACAGTGTGATTTTGATGATGAGAACAGATGGGTACGAGGCATCGCTGACTTAGTAATAATAGACGGAGACCAAGCGTACATTATTGATTATAAAACAGGCTCTAACAAATACCCTGATACTAAACAATTAAAGCTGATGAGTCTTATGGCGTTTGTTTGTTTTCCTGAAGTCAACACAATTAAAGCCGGCTTGTTGTTCTGTATGAAAAATAGTTTTGTTCAAGAGTCGTATACTAGGGAAGACATTCATAAATCTTGGAAGTCATTTGAACAACCGTTAGATCGACTGACAATGTCTTNTGAAAAAGACGAATGGATACCCAACCCTACCCCGTTATGCGGGTGGTGTCCGGTCGAAACATGTGAACACCATAAGCCTAGAAGATAATGTACACGAGAAAGTGTAAGGTATGTAAGACTAAGTTTGAAACATTACACCCTAAATATTTGTGTTGCTCTACTAAGTGTACGATGATTAATAAAGTAAATACAAGATACGAAAAAGAAAACGGAGATTGGACAGCATATTTTAAACACTTGTTGTCAAAGAAAAATAAAACAGATTTAACTCCACGGAAACTTATAAATGTACTAAAGAAACAAAACTATAGGTGTGCTTTAACTGGGATGCCTCTGACATGCGAAAAAATACGAGGTGTCATCTCTAAGACTAACGCAAGTATTGACCGTATTTTTGCCGGAGGAGTGTATAATAGACGAAACATACAGTTAGTCTGTAGAGCAGTCAACTCTTTTAGAGGAAACATGACCGTAGATGAATTTATTAATTGGAGCAAAAAGGTAACTTATCATGCCATACATAAACAAAAAAAGACCTCACAAAAAAGAGTATCAACAACAGCTCGCCAGAGGGGAGCACGAGAAAAGAATGGAGCGCCAAAGACTTAGACGCAAGGTGGATAAGAATGGCAAAGACGCCAACGGCAACGGTGTGGCAGACAAGAGAGAAGGTAAAGATTTAGCTCACAAAAAGCCTTTATCAAAAGGTGGTAGCAACAAAGACGGTTACACAGTTAAATCGAAATCTAAGAACCGATCATTTAAAAGAAATTCTGATGGCTCAATAAAAACTAGACAATATTTAGCGGGTAAATAAAAAGTAAAATTAAGCTTGACTTGTAATAATATGTGATGCTATAATTCAGATTCCAATTAGAGAGGGAAACATGGAATTAATTGATAACAAAGCTTTAAAAATTACAGTGCCTAATGACATCGTTGAAAGAATTACGACAGCGGTAGAAAAAACAAAAGTATTAGACACAAGAGAACATTTAACTGACCTACTTATTCATTGGGGTCCGGATGAATTAACACAGTTAAATTCTATAGTTACCTTTAAATTTCCNCTACCTTCTCCTATAGTAAATGATTACNAATACACAGGTCGATGGGTTCCTTTCAACCACCAAAAAACTACTTCTGAATTTTTATGTATTAACAAACGGGCGTTTTGTTTTAATGAAGCCGGTACTGGTAAAACTTCTAGTGTGTTGTGGGCTTCAGATTATTTAATGAACCTTGGAGTTATTAAACGAGTATTAGTTATTTGTCCTTTATCTATTATGACTTCTGCTTGGAAGAATGATATATACAACACTTGTTTACATAGACATCCAGGTGTCGCTTATGGAACAGCCGCCGATCGTAAACTTATTATTAACAACCCTAAATATGAGTTTGTCATTATTAATTATGATGGAGTACGGATTGTAAAAGATGACATCATAGATGCAAACTTTGATTTGATTGTAGTCGACGAAGCCAATGCTCATAAGAATGTGTCTACGACTCGTTGGAAAACTCTTAACAAAATATTAAAACCTCACACACGCTTATGGATGTTGACTGGAACTCCGGCTTCACAATCTCCATGCGATGCTTATGGACTGGCTAGATTAGTAGCGCCACACAAAGTGCCTAAATTTTCATCAGCATGGCGCGATAGAGTAATGACTCAAGTAACTCGATTTAAGTGGGTACCCAAACATAATAGTCAAGATGCAGTATATTCAGTATTACATCCTGCGATTAGATTTGCAAAGAATGATTGCCTAGATTTACCGGAAGTCACTTATCAAACCAGAGAAGTGCCTTTATCTAAAAATGTACAAAAGTATTATAAAGAATTGAAGAAAGAATTTTTAATTGAAGCAGCCGGCGAAGAGATTACTTCTGTTAACGCGGCGGCTAACATGACTAAACTTTTACAAATTTCTGGTGGCGCAGTTTATACCGATAGTAAAAAAGTAATTGAGTTTGATATAAGACCTAGGCTCAATGCTCTTATGGAAGTTCTTGAGGAAACTTCTAATAAAATATTAATCTTTGTACCTTATCGACACACTATTGACATAGTAGCTAATCATTTAGAAGAACATGATATTACCACTGCTATTATAAATGGCAGTGTATCTGCGCATAACCGTACTCAAATTATTAAAGACTTTCAAAATTCTGACGATCCGAGAGCTTTAGTAATACAGCCTCAGTCAGCGGCACATGGAGTTACGTTAACACGAGCTGACACTGTAGTATTTTGGTCGCCGGTAATGAGTGTAGAAGTTTATCTTCAATGTATTGCACGTATTGATAGAGTGGGCCAACAAAACAAAATGACTGTTGTTCATCTACAAGGGTCAGAGATTGAAAAGAGAATGTATGCAATGCTACAAGGTAAAGTAGATAGGCATATTAATTTAGTAGATTTATATAGAGAGGAGATAGGATTATGAGTGAAGTAAAAGCAAATGATTTAGTAACTACTTATCTTGCTATTAGACGCGAGCGAGAGAAGTTATCTAAAAAGTATGAACAAGAAGACAGTGTTTTTAAAGATCAGTTAAATAGATTAGAGGAAGCAATGTTAGAAACTTGTAATGAAATTGGTGCGGAAACACTACGCACCGAGAATGGCACTATCATTAAAAACTTGAAAGAGAATTATGTCTGCGGCGATTGGGATAATTTTAAAAAATATGTCCTTGAAAACCAAGCGTTGGAGTTACTTCAACAACGCATTAGTCAGACAAACTTTAAAGAGTTTTTAAGTACGAGGGGAGAAGAAGGATTACCTCCTGGAATTAGTACGATGAGAGAGTTTAAAATAACTGTACGTAAACCAACAACTTAAGGAGAATTACTATGGCCAAACAAGAGCCTAATCAATTTACAACGCCGAAAGGCATTGCGCAGTACCCTTGGTTATCTGAACCAGATACCAAGTATAAGAAACCAGATGGGGAATATAAGGTTGATCTTATTATTCCTAAAGCAGACGCTATTCCGGTTTTGAAACAAATTAACGAAGTGTTTGCAGAAAATGTAGACAAAGAAACAAAAAAGGCTAAAGGACAAGACGTTGTAAAAGCCAAGCCTCCATACTGGGAGGAGCTTGACGATGCCAAACAACCTACAGGCAATGTTGTGGTTAGGTTTAAATCGAAGTTCAAGCCTGCTATTTTTGATGCTAAAGGTATTCCTATGGTAAATAATAGTATTTATGGAGGGTCTGAGCTAAAAGTAACTGCAATAATTGGCACTTGGTGTACGCCTTTACTTGGTGCGGGAGTCTCTTTATATCTAAAGGCAGCTCAAGTTATTCAATATGTTGAGGGACGCAGTGGCGGTGCTGAAGCATTTGGATTTACTGAAGAGGCGGGGTATGAACATAAAGCCCCAGAAACTTTGGAAGAGATAGAGGCAAACAATACACCAGTAGAAACTGCACCACCTCCGGCAGAGCCATCTCCGGAAGAACCTAAAGTACGCGCTCCGGCTAAACCGGAAGTAGAACCGGCTGACGATCTGTCAGATATTATTAATCAGTGGGCTACTAAATAGGAGGGCTTATGCCTAAAAAATATAGTCAAGATTTTTTATTAAATCTAAACAATTTAGATGGAGAAAGGATGGGAGTTCAGTTAGCGAAGGCCTGTGTAAATGCAGACCTTCCTATTACTGAGGTTGCTAAAGTTTTTGGAGTGTCACGTATGACTTTGCACAATTGGTTTCGTGGAGCGCCTATACGGGATAAGAATACTCAAAAAATTAAAGCATTTTTAGTAGCTTTGAATGAAGTATGGACTGAACAGTTTGCTAATCAAACAGAAGAATTACCTCTTACTAATCAAAAATTAGCTCAAGAGTTTTTACAAACTAAAATAGTTTCACGATTAGCTGTTAAAGATTAATGCAAAAGAGTAGAATATAAGACGCTCCAAAAGTTTTTAAAAAACACAATTTATTGTGGAGCGTTTTGTTGACTCTAAATTATGAAGGATTATTGTGCTTAAAGAATTTTATACTAAAGCAATGCCAGAGGAGGGCGTGTATTGTGTAGCTTATAACACTCCTGGTACTCCCTCTTATAATCATGAGTATACAACCTCATTAGATGCAGCTCTTGATCTCATACATAAGTACACCAAAGAAAGTAAAAACACTTTCATTGCAATGAGTACGTTTGAAACCAAAGAAAGAAAAGCGGCTAATACTAAATATGTTAAATCAATATATGTAGATTTGGACGTAGGTGAAACTAAAGATTATCCTTCACAGAAAGAAGCTTTAGTCGCACTTACTAAATTTATTGAATATACAAAATTACCTTTTCCTGCGGTTGTTAATAGTGGTAATGGGATACACGCTTACTGGTTTTTAAAAACACAGTTGCCAAGAGATCAATGGAAACTTGTTGCAGATAGATTTAAAGGGTTATGTATACAACAGGGATTAAAAATTGACCCTACTGTCACAGGAGATTCTGCTCGGTTACTACGGTGCCCCGAAACAAATAATTATAAACAAGAACCTCCTAGACCTACTTTAATATTAAGAGATGCCCCAGAGTATACTCTTAATACTATTGTAGATATTATTAATGATAAGTACACAGAAGAAGTTCCGCTAGAAGAAATAGTTAAAACAGGCCTTACTCCTGAACAAATAAAAGAAAAATATAAAAACTTTGAAAACAGATTTAAACCTTTTCTAGTAGAGAGTGTTAAGGGAGGAGAGAAAGGTTGTGCTCAAGTTAAGGATTATGTAGAGAATGTAAAGACTTCTGAAGAGCCGGTGTGGTGGAGGGTATTATCTTTAGCTCAAAACTGCGTAGACCGCGATGATGTTATTCACACTATATCTAAAGACCATCCAGGTTATAACTATGAGGAAACAGAAGAAAAAGCTTTGTCTACTGAGGGAAAACCTCATACTTGTGTAGACTTTAATTCTGCTAAACCTGATCTTTGTATTAGTTGCCCCCATTGGAAAAAAATTACATCCCCTATTCAACTTACTCAAGTACCTATTAAGTTAGAGGTGTCTGAAAAAGAGCCTGTCTTACAAGGTGAAGTGCTACCTAAACCTATTAAAAAAATTCATGGGTTGCCGGCTTCTATGGACGAGCGTGGTTATTGGATAGGAAAAAATGATGGTGGATTATATAAAACAGTTACTATTACAGATAAAAAAGGAACAACTTATAGTGATGATTTAATAGTGTATGAATATGAGATGATTGCTATTAGACATGTACGCAGTACCTCTGATGGAAACTGTTTAGTAATACATGTTAAACATCCACACGACGGCTTACTAGAATTTCTTTTACCAATGAAAGTAGTGTACGACCCTACTGAACTTCGTAAAACATTAACAAGTAATGGACTATATTATGACAGTAAACAACAAGAGGAATTAATTATGAGGTATTTTATTGATTGGGCTAAGGACATGCAGAAGAGAAACAAATATGATGTAATGTATGATCAAATGGGTTGGAACGGAGACAAGACTGCGTTTGTTATAGGCAACACTGAAATATCAGATGATGGTTCGGAAAAAACTACTCCTATCTCTGCATTAGCCCGCTCTGTTGCTCCTTTCTTATCTACCAGTGGAACTTACGAGGGGTGGAAAACTGCTGCTCAAAAATTAAATCAAAATGGATTAGAGATGCATATGTTTACTACCTTGTGTGGATTTGGTTCTATCTTAATGGACTATTCGTCTACTACTGGCGTAGCTATATCGTTGACTGGAGAATCAGGTGCGGCTAAAACAGGAGCTTTGTACAGTGCTTTAAGTATCTGGGGTCAACCTAAAAACTTGTCTGTAATGAATACGACTTCTAATGCTTTACAAGGAAGATTTCTAACGTTGCATAATATACCGTTTGGTTTTGACGAGGTGGGTAATAAAAATCCTTATTTACTATCAGACTTTATTTTAGCTGTATCTCAAGGTAAAGCTAAACTTAAAATGCAAGCTTCTACTAACTCTGAACGTGAGTATGAAGCGCCTGCTTCTTTAATAGCTATCATGACTTCTAATCATTCTTTGTACGACAAACTAAAAACTATTAGGTCTAATCCTAATGGAGAAGCCGCTAGATTAATTGAGTTTCCTGTAAGAAAACCTAAATCATTTATAGATAACGCAAGACTCGGTAAAGAAATTTTTGATGAGTTTAATACTCACTATGGGTGGGCCGGTCCTATGTTTGTACGCGCTCTCTTTGAATACGGTGATGAAAAAGCCATTAAAACTAATTTAACTAAATGGGAAAATAAATTTGTAGAGGACTTTGGTAATGATACTGCATATCGTTTTTATGAGAATCTTGTATCGGTAACTATGACTGCGGCGGAGATAGTTAACAAAGCAGACATTTTAGATATTGATGTAGAGCGTATCTATAAGTTTATTGTAGGGGAGATGATTACTATTCGAGATCAAGTGGTTAAGGTTAACAATGTAGATTATGAATCAGTTTTACAAGATTACATTGACGCTAATACTGATAAGATTTTAGCATTCCAAGATGGCAAAATTATTAATGAGCCTTACAGACAACTTACTATGCGAGTAGATAATGATAAAGACACTATGTGGATTTCTAAACGAGAGTTTGATTCTTATTTAGCAGAGCTTCCTATTAGCACTAAAGAATTTGTATATCAAATGAAACTACTTAAGATTGAAATAGAGGTAGGAGCTAAAGTTAAACAGCGTATGAATGCCGGTTGGAAAGATGTCT
>NZQM01000220.1 GCA_002695905.1 Parvibaculum sp. | reverse complement strand
TAACGTAGGTATAGATGCTCAAACAACTATATACGCAGAAATATTGACAGTGGCCAGTAGAGTGTTAGCGTTTTCTGGTATTGTTCCGTTTATATTGTAACGAACCATCGAGTCGTTGTTAATAGCTAAAGTGCTAGTTACAAAAGGACTTATATTACTTAAAGACATGTTTTCAACATCTACACCAGAAGAAGATACAGTTCCATCTAAATATGTAATAAATCCTATTCTTATCAGCGAGTTAGCTTGCTGTATGTTTATTCCGTCAAAATTATCTATAGATATATTTAAGTCTTGAGTTAACGTTTGGGCTATGCAATTTATAGTTACAAGAACCGTGTTACTTGGATCTCCAGCCACACCTTGATCTGTAAATTCTATAGTTGATATTGGAGAAATAAGGTATTCTGTTATGCTTATAGTTGAGAAGTCTGTAGCACTTATAGAGCACCCAGGTTTTGGTGATATTACAAAGGTTCCTAACACACCAGATGCTGTGGTTGTTTGGTTTAAATAAAAGAATCCTGTAGAAGTATAAAAATCTGAGTCATCTATTTCTACGGTAATATCGTGCCCTAATGAAGGTGTTGATCCACTAGTAACAGTTGGATCTTCAGATAAATTACCTATACCTTGCACGGAAATTTCTTTAGCATCTATATTGTTACCAGTAGTTCCAGCGGCCCCTCCGTCAGCGTAGTTTGTAAACGAAGTAGCATCACCTTTTATGTAGTTAAAGAACTTACCTTCTTTATCTAAGAAGTAGTCGATCTTTCCTGTTTGTAGATTTGTTTTAATTTCTTCTACATACCATCCCTTTGTATTTCCATCGGCACTTTTTGATATACTACCTTCATAGCTCATTGTTCTAAAGCTTTTAACTAAATCGGCGCCGTTGTTAAACACAGGCGTAATCGTAGAGTCAGTTTGTATATTGTAAAAAGTATTTCTATCTACAGAGCTATCATGATGTAACCAAACTCTACCTCCTTTAATAGTATAGTATCTATTGTTTATAGTAAAAGCTTGTTCTGGCACAAAAGATTTGAAGCTAACCCAACCATTCGCTGGTTCATCAAAAGAAACAGTGTTAACGTTTTTAGCAAAATAAGGATGTGTTACTTGATGTATTGTTAAGTTGTACTCATCTTTCTTACCGTCGTAAGATCCCACAGCAGCTTTACAGTTAACTAGATTGTCATAAAAATAATCTTTCATGCCATAATCAGACACAACAGTAATTCCGTCTCTAGAAAGCCTTAAAACAGCTCCTTTTGATGTATCAGTAAAATATATTCTTTGCTCATTTATAGCAAAAGACTCTGGGTTTTTAGATATTCCATATTCACCACCAGCATAAGCTATTTCAGAACCAAGAACTCTATTAGCTGATATTATATCGCTTGTTCCGTCTGCTAGCAAAAACTCTTGTTTTCCAGCTAGTATTCTTAACACTCTTTTTTCGCAAAATATAATTAAGTTGGTTTCTCTTAAAAATATCTTTTGTACAGACCCATAGTTTTCATCAATTTCTCTTTCTATAGAATTTAGTATTAAAAATTGATTTATATTGTTTACGCCATTTTTAGAAAAATAACTTTCAGAATTTATCAAAAAGTTTTTCTTATGTTCTTCTCTATAGTCTTCGTTTTCTATAGAAGCTTTAAAGCCACTTATTTTACCAGTGCTACCGTAAACATGTATTCCATCAGAGGAGTATTCGTCTCTTATAGATTCAGATTCTACACCATTACCGAAAGTAATGCAGTTATAGAAGTTTAAACTAGATGGTAGTTTTAAACTAGCAAATCCAACAACAGGGTGAGTATACGGAGTAACATGTAGCTTATTATCACTATTCAATCCTTTTGCCAAGCTTACAGTTACAAATGTTCCGTCTGGTCTATTAACTCTTATAATTACTTTTATGTTTGGTTGGAACGTAGGCTCACCAGCACTATTTGTTCCGTTTAATATATTTTCAAAAGTGTAATCAGTATAAATTCTACAAAAAGCATCGGTACCTGTTCTAGCTAGTATTTGAGTTCTAGAAAAAGTATTTGCACCTTCAACTCTAGTGACTATCTTGCCGTTTATTTGACTTGTAATGCTACTAAGAACACTTGCTCCAACACCGTTTGTACCATATATTTCTAAAGTTGATCCTACAGGTATATAATCTTCAGCGGTATTTCTGTCTAGTTTTATAGGATGAGAATCAGAAGCTTCGTAGTATATTCCAGAGTCATAAAAAGCGCCTGCTTTATCTGTGGTAAAAACTGCTCCATTAGCAGAGGAATCTAAGCTTCCAGAGCCGTCAGTAGGATCTCCTAAATACGTTGTAAATTTACTATTTAAGTCTACTTTAACAAAAAATCTACCGCTAGTTTGAGTAGAATCTGCTATTATAGGTGACTCTCCACTTTCGTTTGTAGGAGCTGATTCTTCTATGCCTAGTATTTTAAATCTAGCATCTTTATCTAATACAGAAACATTAGAGTTGTGCTTTTTCTTTAGTATTAAAAAGTCGTTTTCTTCTACTTTATTAATATCAGCGCTGTTAAATAAAATCCAAGCGTATGTTCCATCGTTGTTAGCGAAAGCAGAATCCATTACTAAGTTGTAATTTTTATTCTCTGACTCTTTAATTAAATACTTGTAGTTAGTAGCCCAAGAAGGAGCAGTAGTTGCAACAGAGCAAACAATCTTGTTTACTTCGTTAGCATCTGCAGTGTCAGTTTCATATCTACTATATTCTCCAGTCATTACTACAGACTGCCTGTTTCCGTCAGTATATAATACTCCGGCTTGATAAGTCTTGTTAGATTTAACCGATTTATAACCTTGCGTGACAACAACACTATTAACGCTAGAGTGAGATCCAGTAACTCTATACTCAGAGTCTTTTACGCTACCAAAGTAGTTAGCTGTGTTAAGCCAAGAAACAGGGTTAAATGTTGCTTGCTCTATAGGTTCATTCACTTGGCTATTAGTAACAGCGTTTGAAGTCGTAATACTACCGTCGGTAGTAGATGAAAACATAGTACCAGGCATTGGATCTCCGTCAAAATTATCAAACTCACTAACATCGACTATTACTTGAACTTTTTGATTTTCAGCAAGATCTACCGACCAACTGTATTCTATGTTTCTATAACTAGAAGGAGTATAGTTGTTCAGCGAGCTAGCAAATGCTTCTCCTTTCTTTTCCGTAGAGTAAACAAACTGAGGTAAAGGGCTTCCACTCTGAACCGTTGCATCAATAATAGTTCCAGCATCTGGATCTTTTAGTCTAAGCGTAACTTGTGGAATATACCAGTAGTGTCGATTAGATGTGGCGTAAGGAGTATAAGCTGTTCCTTTTATTACCTTGTAAAGCAGCAAAGACGTCTTACCAGTTATGGTATACGTACCCGCCACAGGAGCTGTATAATAATAATTACCAGCTGTGTTAGTAAAATTGTTTCCTTGGTCAACGTTTTCAATATCTGTTCTTATAGGTCCGTTCTTATAAGTAGTGTCGTCTGTAAAAACATCTATAGGTTCTGATTGAGTAGCTAGTAGGTTGTTTGAAGAATTAAAGTTTGAGTTGTAAAATGGCGTTGTACTATCTACTCCTACGATTACGTTTGCGTCTTTTAAATCAAAGTTTTGAACGTAGTTTCCATAAACTACTTTACTTCCTGTTATTTCTTGAGCTCTAGCTGATCTTGGAACAAAATCTTGGTCTCTAAGAAGTTGATCCGTAGGAAGAGCTCCTCCAAAAGAATTATCGTTTACCTCAACTTTACCACTAAAGTTAGATCCAATTGTATTTACGGTAGAATATTGATTATCGTTAACGTCTACGTATTGTACTCTCCAAGCGCTTCTAGCACTATCATTAACGTCTCTAGCTATTATTTCTATTCCAACAACATCTTCAGGTGTAGATGGAGTAACAAAGTCTAATACATCTACAAACCTAGTAGCGTTTACCATACCTTCGTTAAAACCGTTTACAGCTCCGTAAACATAACTAGAAGGTATAAAGGCTGAAGTAGAATAAGGAGATATAACTGAATATTCCCCATCTGTATACTTGTATCTATAGGCAAAGTGTACAAACTTATCTTCAAACATAGATTTAGTGTCTTCTATCTCTAAAGAAGCTAGCCATAATTCAGGTGTTTCAGATCCAGTGTACCCAGTAGGAGTGCTTACTTGCTCAAAAAGCCTTGCGTTAGGATAAGTTTCGTATGTTCCTTCATTAAACTCATTTATGTACTTAAAGTATACTACACCTCCACTAGTTAATCCAACAAGTTTTATTTTGTCACCTTCTTGCCAGCTAACGTTAGTGTTTGCAAACTCAAGCCAGTATTGCGTGCCAATATCAAAAAGATCTCCATTGGCGTTTGCTAGAGCGAAAGCTGCTCCTGGTCCATCTAGAGCAGTACTCTGAAGCCTTTTTACTACCGTAGAGTTTAATCCAGCTCTTGCGGTATTATAAGGTTTTANTCTTGGAGCAACAGAAGGTGTTTTTCTAATAACATTTATNTGTTCTTCTTTTAGAAAACCTTTCAAAGGTTTAGACTCGATTTGTGGAACCCAAAGTCTAGTGTGCTCTGCTATTCTACTGCTACCTAGTATACCTCTGTTTATATTTATTTTCTTAGGCTCGTTTCTTCCGTCCGTGTAAAGTAAGAAATCTCCAACTATGTTTATACCAGTGATTATTGTAGAGTTGCCATCTAAGCTTGGGGTAAATGAAACTTTTCCAGTATCTGCAACAGTAGTCGCTGTTTCCTTAGTACCTTCAGCAAAGTTTAATATTCTATCAGAAGTAAATCTTATAACTGTTCCTGCGTCAATATCTGCTTGAGTATAACTAGCGTCAGCAGCGTTAGCCATATCGTTAGTGATGATAGGTGTTATTTCTACTTGAGAAGCGTCAGCGCCGATGTTTATTACCCTAACGTCATTTGGGTACCAGAGATCGTCTCCATTGACATCTATCTTTTGTACTCTCATGCCAACTCTCACACCAGCAGTGACATACGTTGGTTCATCTGCAAAACCACCATTAGTCAACCTAAATTGATTTGCAACTTTAGGAAGTCCAGTCACGGTAGTTGCAGTTCCAGCAACAGCGGTAAAAGTATCAGGTACTCTTTGGGTTAAATACATGTCGTTAATAACGACTTTTTGCTCTTCTTCAATTATTGTTCCATCTTCCGCTTGTTTGTATTGAAGAATAGTATCACATTTATTACCTACAATAGCACCGTTAGTATCTGGTGCAGCTAAATCGTAGGTGTTAGCTATAAAAGAATAAAATAAATTATTTTCTTCATCAGTAACGCAACCTACCGCTGTAGCATTCGAACTAAAGTTTATGTGATCTACTCTTTTATTACCTCTTAGTGTTTGTACTGTACCAGCATTCGACCCTTCTGAACTAAGAATTTCTACATTCAAAGCATCTCTATACTCACCATTTGGAACAAGTCTTTCGTCAAAGTCTTTGTTCATCTTTCCTTCTAGGAAGTTTTTCTTTAACTCAGCCATTTACTAGTGTTTTATTTGCTTAGACTTACCTCTTAATACTTGTGTGATTTCTTCTAGCTTAATGTTTTGTAATCTTAATTTAGCATTTCTTTTTGAAGCTCTAGCNGCTTTTTGAAATCTAAGAACAAGTCCAGTAGGAGTATTAGCTCTAGTAGAAAGTATAGCGTAAGCTATTTGATTATACATTGCTTCTTCTGCAAACTTGTGAACTTTCATTTCAGCGTCAGTNCCAAGGCTATCGCTTATGTATTTTAATTTTACTGTTTCATTTACTATATTAGAGCTAAAATGTATATTACCTTTTAACTCATCTATGTAAAACGAACCATTTATTTGTGCAAACTCTGGATCAAGCCCGTATCTTTGTCCTACATTGTAGTTCCAATTATCTTGATCGTAATCTAAATTATCTTGTGTATTTTCGTGAGCGTTAGCAGACTTATAATTAGTCCAAGTAGTAGAATCNGCGTTAGTCTGCAAGTTNCCNCTACCATCAAATGTATAATCGCCATCAGCGTCTTGAGTTAATGATGTTGGATTTGAAGTTTTTGATATAGGATATATAACATGTTCTATACCAGCTTCGTCTGACCAAGTCAACTTAACATAGTTTACGTAATCTCTAGGTAGTTTCATTACTAAACTAGATGGTAGTTTTATTTCTTGAGACTTTATAGATTTAAAAGTATCAAAACTCATTTCTTGCAAAGCTCTCTGAGCATGAAAAGCAACGTCTGTTCTTTTTACCTTGCTTATTATTTTTCCTTCACCAACATAAGCTATCGTGAATTGATTTATAATATCTTCAAGAGAAGTAAATTGATAATTGCCTAAATCACTTCCTTCGTAATAATTTTGATCTGTACCTGTTAATAGTCCCATAGTCTTACATTAATTCTTGTTGGTTCTTACTTGCTTCTTCTTTGTCTGCTACNTTTATTAAGCCTACATCAGACATCATTATACCTGCTAACTCTAATATTTCAAATACAAGAGAATTTTCTTCAGAAGGGTGTAACTCAAAGTCTGTAGAAGTAGCACTGTTGTAAGTAGCTTCACCAAGCGTTATGTTATATCCCCANGAAGCGTCTGTAGGTTTAGCAACGTANTTGCAGTTTACNTTNCTNATAGATCTAANCGGAGAAACATTTGCNGGNTANAATCTAAGTCTTGTTGCAGATAATCTAACATACACAGGTCTAAGCTCACTAGCTTTGTACAGAGCCGTTTGTTCCATTAAGTCAGCTTCTTTAGCTGTTATATTTTCATTTCTAATATTTTTAGTTCCATTGTTATAAAACACCGTGCCTAATCTATACATATCTGTAGGCAGTGTAGCCATATCTTGAACAACCTCTTTTATAGATATACTACTAAACACAACAGTGTTAGCAGGGGTAGTATCTGCATTCCTAATAAAAAGCCTATCGCCTTTAGCCTCTACTATAACAGTGTGAGACCCAACGGTTGCTGGAAGTGAAGTGTAAACAGAAGAATCGTTGTTAAAATATCTAAGATCAGTAGTACCAGCGGTAGTAATAGTATATGTCAAGTTGTAGAATCGACCTGTGTCAAGACCAAAAAACTGAGTTGTTCCATCAGTAAGCTCTACTCTAGTACCAGTAGACGCTTTGCCAGGAAGAGTTAATGCGCCAGATGCTAGTGTTGTTTCAGTTTGTCCTGCTACCTGTATTACTCCTANCTCATAGCTTGTCGTATCAAAGTCAGCAAAAGCAGCAAAGTCTCCATTAGTAACTTCTTCAGTTAAGTAAGAGTCGCCATCAACTAAACTCATTGCCACTTTGTTCTTTTCAAAGAAAGCTATTTTTTCCTCTAGTATATTTATTCTATCAGAGTAAGCGGAGTCGTTGCCTGGTAGTCTTAGAAACTTATCTAGTTCATAAAAGTAGTTTTCAAATATCTTTAACTGAGCTTGATTAGCAAATAAGTTAAATTCTTGTGGCGTAATATAGCCTCTTTGTTCTTTGTTGGCTATTGCCAAAACTCTTTGATATACCGTGTCTATACTTACTGCCATGTTTTTTTAAATTGTGTAGATGCTAAGCCACCTTTGTCGCGGCCTAGCTTCTACAGATAATCACACTAATTCAGTCTTTTTTCAATAGTAGAAAAGACTTCCATACCTTCGTCAGTCTTAAACCAAGAAGCTAAAGCTGAGTAAGGATGTTCGTCAAATGGCACAGTACACAATTTTCTATTGTTACTAGCCCATGAAAAAGTTCTATTGTCAGAAGATAATTTAACTATTCCCATTTCAGTAGCTCTTATACCAATGTTTCTAAGGTGAACGTTTTCATCGTTAGCTAAATCTAAGAACAACAAAGGATCTCTTTTAGCAAATAATAATAAATCTCTTCTAAGTTCCTTAGAACTCATCTTAGACACCTTAGAACCTAACTCTACACGAAGTATAGCTTCAGCCATATCAATTTCCATTTCTTGAGCGGCCATTAAAGCTTCTATTTCATTTTCAATTACAGAAACTTCATCTACAGCAATAGAAACTGGATCGTACTCAGTGAACAGTTTATTTCTTTGAGGATGGTATAAAGAAAGAAGCTTTTGTAAAGTTTGTTTTTCTCTACNAACAAAAAGAGCTCCGTCTTCGAAAACAATATGTTCTAATCTTGAAGTGCTTCCTTCTGGAAACTCATCAACAAAAGGAGTTTTTTGATTTCTAGTATACTTTAACTCTCTTTCGTAACCTTTTTCTTCATCAAACCAAAATATTCCACTACTTTTTATAGCGTAACTTAATGGTGATAAATTATTTTTTAATAGATAAACTCTATCTTTTATTTCCCAAGAACTTGCTTTAACTTCTTTTACTGTTGATGCAGGTTCTTCTCGTTGAACTACAATAGGTGTAGGTTCTACTTTAGGAGTGCTTTTTTTAATGTCAGCCTTAAGCGAAGGCTTTTTTGTTGGCTTTGCCATAATAGTATATAATAATAGTTAATAAAAAAAATAAAGGGGAGAAATTAATCTCCCCTCTAAGTAATAATAATTAGTCAGTTAATAACATAAAGTTATTAGCTCCTTGAGTTACTAAACATCTTTCAGATAAGTAGTTTACTTCCATAGCATCTATATCAGATGTTGCAGCTCCTACAGATCCAGTGATCCATGTTTTCATTTTACGAGACTCAGTTTGAGAAGCTCTGTAACGTACGTGTAAGAACGGACGCTTCATGTTTTTCCCTAACATTTGGTCGTATACTGAAGATACACCAGCAGGTACAAATACCCCTCTAATGTCTTCTCCTGCTAACGCTCCACGAGTGTTTGCATCGTTTAAGTATTTCCAGTCAGACTTNTAGAAGTCATAAGAACCTCTTCTGAATCCAGAGAAACCTAAATTTAACGCCATATCCTCATCGTTGTTGAATACTCCGTAAGAAGTACCACCAGTTCCGTAAGAATTTTGAGCAGCTAACATGTCATCGATTGCTAAAGATACATCTCTGTTTACAAACATCATGTTTTCTTCGATAGCACCTTGAGCATCAAACTTNTTAAGAATAAAGTCGAAAGACTCTAAGTCATCTGAAGCAGATGTACCAGCAATACCAGCTGTAAAGTGACCTCTANTTTTAACTGCNGCNAATAAACCTTCAGTACCAGCGATAGTACCTAATTGAGCTTGTACATTAGAACCAGTAGCTAATTCACCTTCAATACAAGTCATCTCACAGTAATCAGCAAAACGAGCCATAGTGTCTCCTGAAGCTTTTAAGTACCATAAGTAACCGTTTTGTCCTTCTTCTCCAGATACTTCGATCCAACCGATTGCAGATGCATCAGATCCAGATACTTCGTAAAGATCTTTGATGATTACNGGCTTGTTCTCGAAAGATTTGAATCCTGGCTCTAAAGCTTCTGCTCTACCAGCTTGACCTTTCTTAAATTCAGAACCGTAAACAAATACTACAGCTGTATCAGCATCAGCAAATAAAGAACCTGTAGATAAAGCGTCTTGTGTATAAGGAAGAACGTTGAAAGTAGTTGTTGAANNTACNGCAGATACATAACCTTTAANAGTTTCACCGTCACCTGTTCCTGTAAGTCCGTGAAGAACAACAGTATCACCTACTCTTACAGAGTGAGCTGCAGCTGTAGTACAAAGACCACTTGAAGCAGTTGTGATAGTTACATCTTCTTTAATATGCAAACGACCTTGCTCTGACCATAATACTTGGTCTGAAGCCATTGCTTCTTCAGCACCTACTTGTGCTAAAAATCCTGAGATAGTTCTGTTACCGAAAACCTCAGCTTCTTTTTCCATTAGTTCTGGAAGGTACTGTTGTGCCCACCCAGAGTCTCTTAGGTCAACAAACGCCGAAGCGACTGTTTGCTTACCCGGTGCTGGAACGCTATTTAAGCCTGATCCAGCAGTTGGATTTACTCCTGCCATAATTTCTAAGTTTTAAAGTTATGAAGGAAAAATTATTTTTTCCCTCTATTCAATTTAACCTTGAAGTCAGCTGATGTTTCACCACCTAACACTTTGAACTTTGTTCCACCGGCTTTAACTTCACCAAGTCCTTGACGAGGTTGCATACTCACGTTTTTGCTTTTAGCAATTGAGTCTTTTAAAGCGTCAGCTTTACCTTGTTCGTAAAAGTGCTGTGCGATGCTGTCAGCATTCATCGCGGTATAAAGAGATTTGTGATAACCTTTAGCATCTGACATTGTATTATCTTCTGCCAAAAACCTTTTAACAAAATTATTGATGTCACTTTGGGTGTTCTTAATCTCTTGTGCATTTTTGATATTATATCTAAACGTTTTATCTCCAACTTTATATTCAAAACCTTTGAANTCGTCGTTAAATAAATTGTCTGTCTTTTTATCAAAAGTGCTTCTTTGTCTCTCGACAATAGTCTGGTTAGCTTCTTGTTCTTTATTATATCTATTAAAGAATTCTAAAGCTTTATTAGCTTCTGGCGTTAGCGCAGAGCCATTTTTTATTTCTTCATAGTATTTAGTTTTTTGATCTTCTAAATACTGCTTAGCGCTTGCAACCTCTTCTTTAAGAGCTAGCTTTTTACGCATAATATCTTTTTCATCATCTATATCGTTGTCGTAGCTAAAATTATCTTCTAGCATAAAAGATAATTCTTCAGGACTTAGATGTGGTTTAGTCTTCTGATAATACTTTTCTAAAGCAGTCATGTTATCTAACTCACTAACNTCTGTGTTTAGCTCTACGTAGTCTTTTAGGCTACCACCAGTTTCTTCCATAAAGTCTACTAACTTCTGTANGTTTTCTGGTAAAGGCTTTCCTGTCGCCTCAGCTTTTTCTACTTCATCAATTACCTCTTTCAAAGCCTCGTTCGGCTCTTCGCTAATTACTTCTTCTANAGTTTGTTGCGGTGCTTCTTCTTCCTGCTGTACTTCTTCAAGTTCTTCTGTGGNAGAGGAACTTTCATCGCTTCCAACCACTCCTGTGTCGTCAGCTGTACTTTCTTCAACCTGCTGCTCTTCTTGTTTTTTATCATCTTCAATTGGTTTACTTAAGTCTAGCTTTGCTACTGAATCATCTCCAGCAGACTCAAACTTAGACTCATCAATAGAGTTTTGATTGGTCT
The DNA here is from genome assembly GCA_002695905.1 of Parvibaculum sp. Taxonomy (GTDB): domain Bacteria; phylum Pseudomonadota; class Alphaproteobacteria; order Parvibaculales; family Parvibaculaceae; genus Mf105b01. The sequence goes on along the minus strand of NZQM01000220.1, from coordinate 10,101 downwards.
CTTGCGTAGCTTCTTCAGCTACTTTTTCATTCTCTTCCATAATATAAAATATAAATTAATAATTATCTAGGTCCAAAATCTTCCAAACCTAAACCTCCAAATACATCATTACCTGATGATTCAAACTTTTTAGGTGGTTTACCTGATTTTCTTTGATCTATAAGCTCACTTTGCTGTGAAGCTTGTATTCTAGTTCTTTCGTCTTTTCTATCTTCTTTTTCTTTGTCTTTCTCTGAAACGTTGTTTAGCTCCATTTGTCTTGAGCTGCATGTTCATATCAAACTCTAACATCATAAGCTCTTTCTTTAGTTCAGCCTCACTTGTCATTTTTTGATTNTCTAACTGAGCTTTCATTTGCTCCATTTGCATTTGCATCTGCATAGTAGCTTGGTCTTTTTGCATGCTCATTTGAGCTTTAGCAGCTTCTGTTTGTTGCGCAGCTTGCTGTTGAGCTTGAATGTTTTGTTGCTGCATTAACTGATCTTGCTGTAGCTTTTTCTTTCTACGTATTTTTAGCAATTGATTNGCTAGCTTNACGTTTTTAATNTCTCTAAGATCTATAGCNTCTTCTANGTTTATGTTTTGTTGAGCTAAAGCAACTTGTATGTTGTTTTCTAACATCTGCTTTTCCTCTTCATCTGGAGCAAGCTCAATNAATATTCCAAAGTCATATAAGTGTAGNGTAGACATTTCTTCTAATGTAGCTACGTTATGTGCNCCTATAGCTTGAATAAAAGCATCTTTTGTTGGAGAATANTCTANTATGTCAGATATTCTTAGTGATAAAGCTTCTGCTGTTTCAGCTGTTAAAAATAAACCAGCTTGTAGTATATGTCTTGTTGCAGTGTTTGAATTTGCAGCTGCAATTTTTTGTATACCAACTAANGCGTTTTTATCAGGNGTACTACCGTCTCTAGCTTCGTTAAGCCCGGTCGTATCTCTTATCATTTGTAGATAGTAATTGTACGTGCCAATTAAACTTTGCATTTTAGCACCACCAGATCCAGTTTGCANNTCTTGTATAGGNACTCTACCTGGATTCATATCGCCATCTGCAGTCATAGATCTACCAATAACAGAACCTGTTTGGAAGAACATATTTAAAGCTTCTTGAGGACTATAGTTAGTACCATTACCTAAATCAACTTCAGCTAAACCATCTGCATCAAGATAAACTCCATCAGGAACCATCCTAGACATAACCTGCTGTAGTTTTAGATGTGTCAACTGTATCATATCAGCAAAACCTGTTATACGACTAACTAAAGACTCTATGTTACCGTTGTACATTCTTGGGGCTACAATAGAGTAATTCATTTTTACTTTAGTATAATCACTCTTAGGTCTCATCATGTTTTTAGACAACTCCCATTTTAGTAATTTATCTGTACCAACTATTTTAGCGCCTTCATATAAAACTTCTACGGATCTTTGTAACTTGCTAAATTCAGCGTCTTCTCCTTGAGGACCAGTAAAAGTATCGTCTCTTTCAATTGCTTTATCAGCACCAGTAGAAGTTTCTTTAACCTTGTAAACTTCGTTCATATAAGTTTTGTAGTTAAAATATAAAACTGTTACTTGGTTATTATCTGACCCATTACCTTGATCGTAACCTCTATTATACTCTCCTAAGTTTTGGTTTGCTGTAACTTTTATTTCTTCTAACTCTTCTTGAGTTAAGTGTGGAAACTGCTTAACTAATTCGTTTATAGGTATAAGCTTAGCTTCACCAACATAGTATATATCTTCAAAGTATGGAGACTCTGTATAAGAGTAAACTAAGTTAGCAGGATCAACGTATTTTACAGTTACGCCTTCTGAAGTGTTAAAATCAGTCTTAACAGCACCAATACCTAAAACTGTTAAATCATAGTAAAACTGCTTTTTAATTAANTCGTATCTATTGCCTTCTAAAAGTACATTTATAGCTTGTTCTTCCGCCATCTCTACCGCCTGCTTGTATTCAAGCTGCATGTGTAATGCTAATTCATCTTCATTNTCAGGTAANTCATCTTCGTCAAAGTTTCTAATNTTTACTCCAAAAGCTTCTTCTGAAAAGTCATTTATTTCTTTAGCTCTCATNTCAGCTAATATCGACTCCATATATTGAGTTCTTTTCTCAACACCAAATGGATCTTGAGAATAAGCTTTAACATCGTAAGTTCTTTCAGCTATACCGTTAACTACAATATCTACAAACTTAGGTATAATAGGTACAGGTTTCCAGTCTAAGTTTAAATAGCTTAAGTCACCATTTATAGATAACTCATCTTTATACTTTTGTATTGATTGTTCTCCTCTAGCGTACAGCCTAAGTCTGTGAAAGTTTTCTTCGTTGCTCTGATACCTTTGATTAGCATAGCTAGTATCAAACCACTCTGATTCTATAGCTTTAGCTACTTTCATTCCATAATCATAGCTTATTTTTTCTAAGTCGCTAACGACTTGACTAGGGAAATAATTTCTTAGCGTAGTTGACATGTTTAATTTTTAATTATTTTTGATGAAAAACCATCATTACTATATTTTGCAAAACCTATATTAAATTTAGTCACTTCTCTTCTTGGTTTATCTGGAGCGTATAAATGCTTATGACAAGCCATTATAGCTAATCCAGAACTTATCGAAGCATCATGCTTTGTTCTTTTGTTTATATCAAACTTAGCCCAATCGTTTAGCGTTTCATTGAAATAAACAGATCCATAGTTACCTTCTCCTAGGTGACCAACGTGATCATTGATATACATCTCAATAGCCGCAGCGTGAGCTTGCTTGATGTCTTCACTAGAGTTTGGCATACCACCAACCTCTTTTTCTGTTGTGGATAATTTATTAAAAGCTTTATCAGGTCTATTCATTGAGTAACCTCTATAACCTCTTCTTCTTAAATAATAAAGAAGTCTAGGTTTATTATTCTCAGCTAAAATAGGCATACCATAAAAAACTAAAGCCATAAGAACGTCTTCAAAAAACATCTCAGCAGTTGGAGGTCTAGATATATACTCTAAAAAAAAGCTACTTCTAGGAGCTTCTTCCATGGAAAACTTCGTTAAACCGTGAAGTGCACCGTTAGAACCTCTTCCATCAACCGTACCACTTATGTCGTAGCTATCACAACCAAAAGCTCCAACGTGTTCGTTACCTGGATATTTTATTCCATTTTTAACTATCACTCTATTTTGAAGATTTCTAGGCGGAACCCAACTAACTTTAAATCTTCCATTTGGATCTGGATTAAAAACAACCTGAGTATCTTTAATACCATTAGCCCATTGAAAGCTTCCAGTAGTTACAACAGAAGTATTTCTAATACCTTCATTGTAATCTATTTGCTCGTATATTTTAGTTAGATTAAANAAGCTACTTTTAGTTTCNTCTCTAAATGCATGCTCTTTAGTTCTTGGGAATTGACGGTAAAATTCATTTAAACCATCTTGATCTCCTTTTAAACCTTCTACTTCATTATTCCAATATTCTATTATACCTATGTCTATTAGTTCACCGTCGGGTCCACGAGTGTCTCGTCCGGGAGTATTAAACACAGGTCGTCCATACTCATCAATAAAGCCTTCATAGTTCCATTCCATTGGGATAAACAGAGAATATAAACCAGATCGTGTTTGACCATTTGCGTTTCTTTTTGTGACATCACTGTCGTTAAATAATTTTTTAAAGTTACCACCACCTTTGTCTAAAGCATTTGATGTTGATCCCATCATACATTTACCTATAATTCTACTACCTAATCTTAGACAAGTTTTTGTTACTCGCCAGTTATTAAGTATGTTGTCAGGCTTTTCCCACTTACCACTTTCATCGTGTATTAGTAAAGATAGTTTTTCACCATCATAACTATTGTCTCCAGTGTTTTTCCAATCTATGGTAGTGTCTAGTCCTTTTATTTCTTCAAGCACTTCTTTTGACTGTATCTTTTTTCTAGTAAACTTGCTAGCTGGAACTCTATAAGCAAGCTCAGACTTTGGTCTATCCATACCATCTTGTATAGGTTTAAAAAAGAAAGGATAGTTTATTGATATAGGTACAACTTTGTCTGTAAACATTTTTTTTGCATCAGCACCAGACTTCGATAGTATACCAAACCTACTGTCACTAGATATTGTTGCTTGATTGACTGTTTCTGCGGAACTCATAAAAGAAAAACCAGAACGTCTGTTTTTAAGATAGCACATACCATAGCATCTTACGTCTGCTTTGCATGCTTCCCAAAAAATAAAAAATAATCTATTAGCTTCTCTAAAGTTTGGCTTACCTATATCTATTTTAGTCCATTGCAAATACATATAGTGAGCACCTGTTAGATAAGTGTCTTCTCCATTGTTCTTAAACCAAAAACCTTCTTCTCTACGCTTAAACTCTTCGTCTATATACTCGTACCATTGTTCTTTTTGTTCTTCAGGATAATTCCTCCAATCAAATATAGTTTTCATTTTAGCTATCTGCTTAGGAACTTCAAAAGGAACCCACTTATTGCTTTCGTGTCTATGCACTTTAGCAGGAGTTTTTGGTAATGCTATTTTTAAACCTTCAATTTCATATACATCACCAATTTGACCAGTCTTAGATATAACAACAACATCGTTATCTTTATCGTAGCCATACTTCCACTTTTTAAGCTTATTTAACCTTTTTACAGTGCTAAGCTTAATTGGTTGTATTATTTTATATANAGTTTGTTCGTACATTATTTNGATCTTCCTTCAGCAAATCCTTTAAATACTTTNTCTTTCTTTTNTTCTTGAGGNTTACCGTCTANCATAGCTTGCTCTTCTTGTATNCGNTTAAGTATTTCAAAAGCNTCAAATATAGCTAANTTTTTAGTAGCNGCAGCATTTTTAAGTCTATCAGCAGTAATNTCATCACCACTNTCTACTATAGCTTCTTTAGCTACTTTTATTAANTCCTCAACTGCTCTATGCCCAGCTTGGATTATACTCTTCTTCGTCTCCTTGATATTCATATTTAATTGAAATGTCTTTTGATAATACTCTATATAATCTTACGTTGTCTACAATAAACTCAAATTCGCTCCAAGGTGTAAAGCCAACTAAATCACCTACATTAATAGTTCCATCTGAGTATTTAACTACACCTATTAATGGTCTCTCTTTAGATTCATCAAACTTGTCTATACTTTTTATAGGTTGGATAAAGCAATATCCTTTTAGAGGTTTCCATTTATCGTTACGCTTATATAAGAATATTTGATCTTCTTTTATAATGTAAGTGCCATCCTTATAGTAACTTCTACTATTCTTCTCTTCACCTCTAATATTATACCACCTTCTAAATATGTTGTGATGAACCACTATGGTGTCACCAATCTTTAAGTTAGACTTTATATTTTTTGGTAAAGCTACTATTTCTGCCTCTCTATTTACGTATTGATGATTAGATATTTCTGTGTTTAATAGTAGTTCACTACCATCTACGTCTATAGAGTTATTGTATCTACCACCTATTGGTTTTACAATATAATCGAATAAAGCTTGCATTAGTACTCTAGATTATACTCTACAGATACAGCCATGTTTTTGTTAAAGTCTTTCCAAGGAAGTATATCTCTATCTTTAGAAATGTATATACTGTACTTGTCTTCACTCTCTATTATGTTACATATAGTGTGGCCACCATATACGTTTTGACCAATAGAGTAGTGCATAGAATCAACTTTGTAGTCTTTACCTATAGTTATCTTACGAATTACTCTTTGATCCATTGTATTCTATTTTACCGTCACTAATGCTTATTTCATCAGTACCGTATTGCTCTTTAAATTCTTTCTGTAAGTTAGACAACGCTCCTTGGTATTCAAACACTTGGTGTGCTAAATTGTGCTGTCTAGTAGATAATACGCCTATCTCGTTTTGAGTTTGCGTAATTGCTTTTACTAATCCTTGTAATTTTATTAATTGCTGATTAGTTACTTTTTCTGCCACAAGGCTTTTTGCCTTAGGCGTTTTTCTTTTTGCCATGATTTTATTTAATTTAATTAATTACTATTATAGTCCGTTTCTGGACATTATGTTGTTTTGAACATCACTTATTTCGTCGCCAGTAAGTAATGTATTGTATATTGCTAATTCGTTTATTGTTCCATCAAAAGGAAGAAACGCGGCTGTACAAGATCCAACAGTGTTAACTGTAAGTGGAGCTGGAATCATACTATCTCTAGCCGTATCTGTTACGTCTGTTGTATTTATAAAAACTCTAACGTTATCTGTTGAACCGCCTCCATTTCTAGTAACAGATAATAAAAAGTTTCCTTGGGGTAAATCTTGGGTTAAGTTTAATTGATCTGAATCTCCAGCGACACCCTTTACAGTAACTCTATCTGCATCACCACCTTGATGAACTCTAATGCATTGATTAGAAGCAGAACCAAAAACACCCATAGATGCAGTAGCATCAGGATTTATAACCATAAAAGTGCTAAAACTGGATAAGCTTATTTGCGAAGTTAAATCGAATCTATCATCAGTACCATCAAATCTAATATCACCAGAACCATAATTTGGTTGTCTACTAGAAGTTGCTTGCGCAGCGTTATTACTTTCGCCAGACTGATCAGCCCAGCTAGAAACGCTACTACCATTTAAAGTTATTCCAGTATCATACTTCAACCAAAGCTTAAGCCCAGAAAGATTAGTCAACTCAAAAGAACCTGTAGGAGAACTGTTATTAAATATATGTCCTAAGCCTAAACCTAATCCCATTATTTATTGTATAATATAACTGTTTCACCTGCTGCTGGAGTAATTGCTGTAATATCTCCGTAGACTATAGTACCAGCTTTATAAGTTATAGCACTATAAGTTCCGCTACCGTCCGCTAATGTAAAGACAGTTGGCGTGCAGTCTGTTATAAATTGAGCAGCATAAAAGCTACCAGTAGTAGCTGTAGCTCCTGTTACGATCTTAGATCCCATTCTACCTATAGCTGAATCTTCTAAAAATATTTTTGACATTTTACTTATTTATTAGTTTGTTCGTTTTTCTTTGATGAACCACCGAAGAAAAAATCTACAATGGTATTTACTTTTGCGCTCATAGCACCAAACACGGTACTTATGAAACCTATTTCATAATCACTTAATTCTAATTCGTTTAAAACAAAGTATTTAAACATAGTATATGTTAACCCAAAGTATGCTGCTGTAAATAGAGTTGCTAGTATCTTCTGAATAATAGCATCATCTTTATACATGTCTCTTGCATCTTTGCGATCCTCAACTTCCTTCGCAAATGCTTCACGTTCTGCATCAAGAAGTAACTTCTTAAGAGCAAGCTTAGCTTCATCGCGTTCTTTGTCTGTAGTAATAACTTTATCAAGTATACCCTCTGCATTGTCTACTACTTTACCTAGTATACCTCCTAGTATATTGTTTATCATTAGTCTATTTTGTTTGATTCCCAAGGTAAGCTTGGATCACCTTCTTTTAACTTCTTGCCAGTGTGTGGATTCATTATGTAACCATTACCTCTAGGCCAAACTTCTCCATTAAAGTAAACAGCATTATCATCATACGTTTCGTTACCAATATTCATAGCAGTAATATGCTGTGCTTCATGGTTTAAAACTCTGTTCATCATAGGATCGTTATCATCTACGTCTTTACTAATATATATGCTTCCGTCCATGTTAGCTTCACCTAATATTCCACCATCTAGCTTTTTCTTATACACAGGTATACCAGGAACACTTAAGTCAGCTTTTTTAAATTTAAACTTACTTTTAATGTCGCCACTGTTAGCGTTCAATCCTTTATTACTACCTAGCTTAAATGCCATATTATCTGTTTTTGTCTTTTATCATATCATCAATAGCCTTATTAAAGACTTTATCTGTGTATGTTTCGTTTTTGTAGAATACATTGTTTGTAGTAATAGGTATATCTTCTTCACCCATCAATATTCTATAAATTCTACTTACTAGATGATTACACTTGAAAGAAACTTTATAAACAGTATACTTTATCGTAGTTCTATTTCTTTGTCTCCAAACCTCTATCCAACCTAAACTTCTTAGCTTATCCCAACGCTGTTTGTTCCAGCTCATTATATAAGCACCGTCTTTAAAATCTTGCCTAGTAAACCTGCTTTGATGTGTTAAGAATATTAAAAGCTCTAACTCGGCGTCAGATAAACCATAAGTCTTACAAGCCCATTTTCTAACGAGCCTGTAATACTTTAGGAACCCCGTATTTTTTAAGTCAGCAGAATCACGTATCATTCAACAGTGATTACATCTTGTATTTTAATAACGTAGTACACGCTGTCTTTCCAGGTTATAGCATGTCCTGCTGGTGAATCATAGTTTATTATGTCACCATCTTTTACGCCTTCAACTAAGTTTCCAGCTGATACCACTTTACCTTTAGAGTATCTACCTTCTTCGTCTATATTCTCAGTTATAACTAAACCAGCAATAGTTTTTTGCTCTGCTTTAATCTTGTCTACTATTATATAATAATTAATTGCTTTCATCTGCTCTAGCGTTTGAAATTACACAATCTGCAGAAACAATAGTCATAACAACACTCACTGCATTTTTGAGTGCCGATTTTGTAACCAAAACCGGATCTATTATACCAGACTCAATCATATCAACTTCATCACCAGTTACTACGTCAAAGCCAAAGCCTAACTTAGTAGGATAACCTATAGTTTCAAAACCAGCATTAGCTAATATAGTTTCAAATGGAGACATTATAGATTTTAACAAAACCTTTTCACCTGCGTTAGCAGGTTCGATTTTTGTAGAAGCGTTAAGTAGTGCTACTCCACCGCCAGGTACAATACCTTCTTTTAGCGCAGCCTTTGTAGCGTATATCGCGTCTTCGACTCTATCTTTCTTTTCTTTAAGCTCAACTTTAGAATCTGCTCCAACACGGATAATTCCAACGCTACCAGAAAGCATAGATAGTCTTTGTTCTAGTTTTGTCTTGAAGAAACTATTTTTTTCATCAGCAATCAATTTGTTTACTAAGTCTATTCTTTCGCCAGCTGGTTCAATGTATTCATCTAGAGTTGTCAGAACAGTGTTCTTATCATCTGTAACAGCAAGTTCTGCTTCTCCAAGCATTTCTATCGTTATTAAGTCTAAATCATCTCCTAGCTCTTCATTTACAACCGTAGCACCAGTTAGTACAGCTAAGTCTTCACAAGTATCTTTCTTGCCTTGCCCAAAACCAGGTAAATCAATAATATTGATCTTGATATTACCTTTTACTTTGTTCATAAGTAGCGCCGATTTTACTTGCTGAGCAACAGGTGCAACCAATAGTAAAGATCGGTTGTTCTTAATAGTATACTCTAGTATAGTTTGTATCTTACGTACGTTAGGTATTTCTGACATGCATATTAATACAAGCGGGTTTTCAAGCTCTGCTTTCTGCTTGTCAGCATTAGTAATAAAATGAGGTGATGTTAATCCACAATCAAACTGAACACCATCTACAACTTCTACGTAGGTTTCTTCAGTCTCAGACTCTTCCATTAAAACTATACCGTCTTTACCTACAGCATTATAAGCTTCAGCTATAATACCACCTAGTTCGATGTCATTATTACAAGATATAGCTGCAACATGCTCTAACTTACCATCAGTCACATCTATTTTAGCTTTATCAAGGTATTCATTTACTTTTTTTAGCGCAGAATTAACACCAAGCTTAATATCTCTGATTGAATGATCGTTTCTGTAAGAATTTACAGTGTTTAATAGGGATTCAGCAAGAACTGTAGCGGTAGTAGTACCGTCTCCAGCTTCTTTAACTGTATTTTTCGCTGCTTCTTTAATTAAAGTTGCACCGATATTCTCTACCGGATCGTATAAGACTACAGATTCAGCTACTGTAACTCCGTCTTTTGTTATGACCGGTATTCCTCTAGCATCTTCGTAGATTACACACTTACCAGATGCTCCAAGGGTTGATTTTACAGCGCTAGCTAGTTTTTTTACGCCAGCACCGATTTTGTCTTTTGCGTTTTCACCAAAATTTAAGTCTTTGATGAGTAGACTCGGGTTATTGTACTCCATTTTTTATTTAATTTAATTAAAATATAATTCTAATAAGCTTAT
>NZQM01000219.1 GCA_002695905.1 Parvibaculum sp. | reverse complement strand
AGGACATATTACTGGTGTGAAAAGAGATATTAATAATCTAAAGGATGACGTGTCTCATGTACACAGAGATGTAGAAAAATTGGGTGGCAAGATAGATAAAATCTATTGGGTTGTACTAACTACAGTGGGGGCTGTAGCTTTAATGGCATTAGAAACTTTACTAGGAATGATGAATTAATGGCAAAGAAAGCTAAATCATACGAAGCACATATTGCTATTAAAAAAGGAACGTCTATAGGTAGACATCCTATTACAAGTAGTATGAATAAAAGTAAAAAATCTAGTTTTAAAAAATATAGAGGACAAGGAAAAAGAAGATAATGGCTACAAAAATAGAACAAAGAGATGTTAATGTAAAGTTACCTTCACAAGCAACAGATACTACAGGAACTGCTGAAAAAAAAGTTAAAAAATTATTAGAAACTTCTGTAAGTTCTCCTACATTACCTGCAGGAGCAACTGTAGTTCCTGCATTACAAAATGTACAAACTGGAGAAACAGTTTCAACTTCAGGTGTAACTGGTAGTGTTACCGCTGCTACACCTACAGCAACTTCTGCACCAACTATAGCTACTCCAGGAAGCGTTACATCTTCTCAAATAGCAGCACAAACTCCTGCTACAGCACAATCATATACAGCAACTACAACAGGTACAAGTGCACCACAGGCAGTAGCTGCTCAGTTAACTGCACCCACACAAACTATGGCTCCTGCAACAGGAGCTATAACTTCTGATGCTACAGTAAAAGGACAACTAGGAAATTTATCTACAGAAATTGAAACTGCATTACAGTCTGGTGGACCACTGCCAGCTTGGGCTAGAGGTGCATCTAAGGCAACTATGGCTGCTTTAGCTAAACGTGGTTTAAGTCAAAGCACTATGTTTGCTGAAGCTATGGCTGAAGGCATCTTAACTGCAGCTACACCAATTGCTGCTGCAGATGCTGAATCATATAAACAAATGATATTTCAAAATCTTAACAATAGACAACAAGCAGCTGTAACAAATGCACAAAATTATTTTGCTTTAGACCAACAAAACTTAGGTAATAAACAACAAACAGCACTACAAAATATTCAAATAAGACAGAACACATTACTATCAGATCAAGCAGCAACTAATGCAGCTAAACAATTTAATGCAACCAATAAGCAACAAACAGATCAATTTTTTTCTAACCTTTCAAAAGAAATAAATCAAAGTAATGCAGAACGTTATGATGCTATGACGCAGTTTTATGATTCAGAAAAAAATAAAATTCTTGCAACTAATGCAAATAATACAATAGCAGTTAATGAAGCTAACGCTCAAAGAGAAGCTGCACTTAATCAGTTTAATGCTCAAGTAGATGATCAAAGACAAAGATTTAATGTAGAAAACCAAAGAGTTATAGATCAATCAAATGCTACTTGGAGACGATCAATTAACACAGCAAACACAGCTACAACAAATGCTGCTAATCAAACCAATGCACAAAATTTATTAAACCTTTCTAATTTTGCTATGTCTTCTATGTGGCAAGAGTGGAGAGATGAGGCATCATGGGCTAACACTGCAGCAGAAAATGAAAGAAATAGACAACATAATATTGCAATGGCAGCTATTAATAGAGCTAACTTATTTGATACTAATGATCAAAATGCTAAGAATGATTTTTTTAATTTCTTAGGTAAATTTGCAATATCAATATTATAGGAGAAGTAATGAGTATATTTAGTAAAATAGGAAGAAGCATAAAAGACTTTGCAAGATCTGATTTAGGAAAGGCTGCATTAGTAGTTGGCGGTTCTTTTTTAGTTCCAGGATTTGGTGCTGCAGGAGCAACTACAAGTTTAGGAGCACAGGCATTTACAACAGGTAAAAATTTATATGCTGCAGGAAAAGCATTAATACCAGAAAAAGGTTTACTAGGGCTTAAGGGTAAAATAGGAGAAACTGCTATGTCTTCGTTAATGGGCGGAGGAAGCGGAGGATCTTCTTCTTATGGTAGAGGGTCTACAGCTTACTCATCTTTAGCATCAGAAGGTCTTACTACATATTCACCAGAGGGGTCTCAAACAGTAAGTGCACCAGCTGCAGCAGACTACAGTGCATTTTTAGATGAATCCCTTCAACTTTATGCATACGCAGAAAGTCAAGGAAGGAAAGTAACGTAATGGCAAAAAGACCACAAGAACCAAACGATTTTGATAGACCAATACCTGGTCAGTCTTTAACTGATGAGCCTGGAAATTATCCTTGGGAGCATCCACCACAATATACAGATTTAAGAGAAGCAAGAGATCGTATTTTTCAAGGAATAACTAAACCAGAAAATGTTAAGCAATTAATTACTATGCTAGCTTCAGATGTTCCTGTTGAAGCAATTGTTAGAACTGTATTATTTGCTGGGTTTACAGAGGGTAAATGGTCAGTAGATATGGCAACATTATTAGCACCTGTTGTATTAGTTCAAATTGTAGGAATAGCAAAAGCAGCAAAGATAGAAAAATTTAGAATACTGCTAGATGAACAACCAGATGATGATTTTACTGAAGCTATGGTAAACGTATCAGCAGATACTGGAGTTAAAGGAGTTAAAGAAGCAGCAAAATTAATTAAAGAAAAAGTACAAGCACCATCAGGTGGTTTAATGGGTCAACCAGAGGAGAAAAAATAATGTCATACTTAGCATCTTTTGGAAGCGGAATGTTAGAGCAAAGTTTAAAAAATAAAGAAGACTATATACAACGTCAATATGATTTAGCTAAAGATTTAAGTCCTCTAGTACTTCAAGAAATTGCAGACAAAAAAAAATTAATAAAAGCTGAAGAGGATACTAGAAATACCCTATCACAATTTTATAAACCTAATGAAATAAATTTATTAGCATCAGCAAATAAAAATATATTATATTCTGATGACCCTCTTACAGATGCTAAAACATTAATTGATAATATGGGAGGCCAGTCTAGATTTACAAATGTTGCTCAAAATTTTGATAAAGAAGTTAGTACTAATACACAACAAGAATTAGATAATTTTAAATCTTTTTACACAAATAATGTTGCAGAGCAGTTAGGAACAGGAACTTCTATGTTAGATTTTGTATTAGGAAATAAATCTAATACTATAGAAAATCAAGAAACTGCACAAGCAGATACACCTGAAGAAACTGTAGAGCAACCTATGATAGATCCTGTACAAACCACATCTGATAGGCCTATGCTTAGAGATATAGCATTTTCAGTAGATCCTGGATTTATAGATTCTGATGCTGAAAAAATTGCACAAATGGATTACGGTCAGGACAAACAAAAAGAAACTACAACATATTATAATTGGTTACAAACAGATGTTGATATGAATACTGGAGAAGAAAAATCTCAATTTAGTGGAGATGGTTTTAATCCTGTGCCACGAAAAGATTATTATACAATACAATATAATAGACAAGTAGCAGCATTACCTGAAGGAAATATTACAGCACAAAATCAAGCAAGAATAGAACTAGAAGGTGGAACTCAAGAACTTAATTCACAAATGCGAAGTTATGTACAAGGTATCATAAATAGTGGAGATGCAGAAGAAGCACGAGGAGCAATAGAATTTCTTACATCTATGGGTATACCTTTTGCCGAAGAGTTTCCACAATTAAATGTAATAGCAAGTTCATAAATATATGTCTTTACAAGATCTTAAAAATAGCGTAATTAAAAGAAACGCAGAAGCTGCTGGTATAAATTTTGATGATGATAAAGACGGTTTACTAAAACGTAAATCTGTTGAAGAAATGGATGTATCAAATTATACTAAAGCTCAAGCAGTACAATTTGCTGCTAGGTTAGGTGCTACAGATACTATAAGAGGTGTATCACAATTTACTGGATTAGGTGGAGAAGAAACTAAAAAAGAACAGTTAATGCTAAATCAACTTATGAAAAATAAAGAGTATGGTGGGACTGTAACAGCAGCATACTTTGGAGGATTAATTGCTGATCCTGCAGGATGGCTTATACCTTTTGCAAAAGCTAGAAGTATTGCTAAAATGGCTAAGTATGGTTTAGTAGCTGGTGGTTTTGCTGGTGCAACTGGTTATGTTGACGAAGAAATGGATAGTCTTATTGGTGAAGGTAAGATGACTAGAACAGAACAGACTATGATAGGTGCAGTTGGCGGTGGAGTTTTATCGCCAGCAATTGGCGGTATAGCCAATGTAGTAAAAAAAGTTAGAGGTAAAGAACTTATACCATTAAGAGAAAAAATTATACCTGAAAATGTAAAATCTGTAGAGATACTTACAAAAGCTAGTGATGATGTAGCAGAAGCAGCTATTAAAAAACCAACGATAACTACAGATGAACTTGAAAAAACAGCAGATCTAAAACTTAAAGTTGGTAAAAATGGTAAAATTAAAAGTGGTAAAAAATTAATTGATGGTGTAGACTATGATATTGATCCATTAAATAAAAAAACAATTACTCCTGTAAGAGAATTTTTTAATAATCTTAGAGATGGAGATGCTAACTTTATATCTAGAGCTGTAATGCAAAATCCTACTGGTCCTGCTGGAGCTCTTATTGGTGGATTGTATGGCTATGATCAAGGTCCTTATATGGGTTGGGAACTTGCAGAAGATGATATGGGTACTATGAAAAAACTAACAGGTGCTCTATTAGGTACAGCACTAGGAGGTTTAGCTGGAACTAAAGTAAAAAAAATACCATTAGGATTTGGAAAAGATGCAGATACTTTAGGAGAGTTTACTGCTCGTAACTTTAGAGATAGGTATGGTATTAGGGATGCGGAACAATATCAAAAAGCCTTAGTTAGATTACGTTCTGATCAGGGTAATTTTTATGGAAGACTAGGCAATGCTCAAGAAATTGCTGCTAAATTAAATCCTGAAGATAATAGAATTTTATATAGGATGTTAGTAGGAGAAATAGATCCTTTAACTGCAAAAGATGCTTCTCTTGTAAAAGCTATGGAAGGTTTAACAGAAGAAGAACAAATATTAAAATTAAAAGGATTAAGAGATTTAGCTAAAGAAGTACGAGAAGGTATTACAGAATTAGGACAACAAATGGTTGATGATGGATTATTAGATCCTAGAACGTTTAGAGAAAATTTAAATACATATATACATAGAAAATATTTAGCTTATGATAAATTAGCAGATGAATTTATAAGTGATCCAAAACAAAGAGAAGCATTTAAAAATACGTTTAGACAAAGTTTTTCTGAGTTAAAAACTAATGCTGATGAGCTAAAAGCAAGAGGCATACTTAAAGAAATTAATGTTAAAGATTGGGTTAAAAAATATAAAAATGTTTCTTCTCAAGAACATCTTAAAGTTATGGCAAAAAGAATGGGCTTTAATGATCTTGCTTCTAAACAAAATTTAGAAATGAAAATATTAAAAGAAGAGCAGCACAAAGGATGGGAGTTATTTGGTGCAGGTGTAGTAGATTTAAAAAAAATAAAAGGCAATTACTATAAAATATTTGATGATGGCACTAGAGAACTTGTTAAAGCAAATTCAAAAGGTGAACTTACAATAAAAATTAGATGGCAGTTAAGTAAACAACAAAGACTAGCTATGGGTGAAATTGAAGATGCCTCTGTTGCTATATTTGAAACTGGTAAACTAATGTCTGGTGATATATCAGTTAATAGATTTTATAAAAATTTAGGAGACAATACTGCACAAACAAAATCTCAACTTGAAGCTGCTGGTCTTACTAGTGCAAAAATAAAAAGGGAATATACTTTAATACCCGATACTACAGTAGGAGAAACTGGCATAAAAGCTTATGGCCAAGCTGGTGGTAAGTATGTTCCTAACGCTGTAGCATATGATCTTGAGCAATTTAATAAATATAGAAGTTTAATAAATGGCACTGGTCCAGGAAGATCAATGCGAGATGTAGTTACTGGAAAAACTGATGGTGTTATAAAAAATCTTGCAGACACACCACTTGGTAAGGGGTTTAACAGAATGCACCAATTGTGGAAACTAACAAAAACTGCCTACAATCCTGCCGTGCACACAAATAATATTATGTCTAATATGGTATTATTTGATCTTGCTATAAAAGGAGATTTTTATGGTGTAAAAAATATAGGACAGTATCATGTTAAATATTTAAGAGAAGCATTTAAATCTATAACAGAAAAAGATGGATTTTATAAACTTGCAGAGCGTCAGGGATTATTTGATAAAGATTTTTTAATACAGGAAACTGGTGAAATAAATAATTATGTAAACGGCATATATAAAACTGCGTTTGAAAAAGGAAAAAATTTAGAAGATTCTGCAGCAATTATGATGAATGGATTTGCAAAAGCATATAAAAAATTTGGATCTATTCCTGGTGCTGCACAGATGTTATATAGAAAAGAAGATCATATATTCAGACTTGCTATAATGAGACAACGTTTAGATTTGGGGCTAGATGCTAAAGTAATTGATGGGGTTGTACGAGGCGGTTTAGATATGCAAAAACAATCTGGAAAAGTATTAACTGATTTTGAAAAAATATCTCTTAAAAATGTAATTAATGGCAACATTACTAATTTAGATAGTCCTGAATTAAAACAAGTTAGAGATATAATAGATCACGCTACAGGACAAGGAACTAAATGGTTTATTGATTATGATATACAGGCACCTGCTATTAATGCATTAAGAGCATCAGCATTACCGTTTTTAGCATACACATATAGGGTTGTTCCATTGCTTGCAGAGTCTGCATTAACTCAACCTGCAAAATATGCTAAATGGGCAGCGTTAGGTTTTGGTTTAAATCAATTAGGCACTACATTAGGTGATGGGGATACAGAAAAAGAACGAAATCTAATGGGTAAAGAAGAACAAAAAAGAATATTTGGTTTACCTTTTACCCCTTATAGAATGGTTAAAGTGCCTGTAAATATTGGTGGTAATCCTACTTATATAGACATTACTAGGTGGACACCTGGAGGAGATGTATTTGATTTAAGGCAAGGAGAAGGTTCTTGGCCAGGGTTACCTGCCCCACTACAGCCTTCATTTGGTGGCTATGGTGCTATATATAATGGTATGATAGGATATGATCCGTATACAGCACAACCACAAGCAGGGTTAGGAGCACCTGGATGGTTTGATTATACCACTAAATTAAAAAATGTAGCCTATCAATTTATTCCCAATGTGGCAATTATACCAGGAACATATGCTAATAAAAAAATTGTAAGGGCACTTAATGATGCAGCAACTCCGTATCAAGATAAAATTACTCCTATGCAGGCTTTATTAGATACAGTTGGAGTTAAGCTAAAACCAGCAGATCTTCGCACGTTAAGTACTAGAAAACAAGCCGAATTAGATAGAGAATTACAGGCTCTTCAAGAACAATCTACAAATCTTTGGAATAAACTACAAAAACAAGATTCTATTTCTATTGATACTTTAGATTTAACAGATCCTGCATTAACTTATAACAAAAAAGATTATTACAAAGACTTAAAAGAAATACAAAAAATTAGAAACTCTTTACTTAAAAAATATAAAAACATATTTAGTAAAAAATTTGATAATAAAAAAAATGACCCTACAGAAAGTGGGGTGTGGCCTAATCTTACAGAAAAACAAATTGAAAAAATGAATGTAGATATTTTTAATTATATTGAAGAAAATAATTTAGGAAAATAATAATGGAACCAAGAAACAAAACAGATTATATAGTAATACATTGTGCAGCTACAAAAGCTAGCATGGATATAGGTGCTGATAAAATAAAAGATTGGCACGTTAATGGCAATGGCTGGCGTGATATAGGATATCATAAAGTTATTAGACGCAATGGCGTTGTAGAAAATGGACGTGACCTTAGAGATTCTGGTGCACATGCTGCAGGTTATAACCACAAAAGTGTGGGGGTATGTCTTGTAGGTGGTATGGCAGATGATAACTCTGCTGAAAATAATTTTACAGATCAACAATGGACTGCACTAAAG
>NZQM01000218.1 GCA_002695905.1 Parvibaculum sp. | reverse complement strand
AATTAGCAGTTGTTGTTCTAGTGAGTTTAATCCAAACTCAAATACTGCTTCATATTGTTCGTTATATTGTCGTGCTTTAATTTGTTGATCTGGCGTCATCCTTGCTATATCGTTTGCTGATATAGGCGCTTTACCTGTTTGTGCTTGTTCTCTACCAGCTTCTAAAATTTCCGCATTTTTCTTTTCTTCGATTACTCGTATTGCTTTTTGACGAGCTATTTCAGTCGCAGTAACCTTCTTTTTTCTATTATTTGCTTCGTCTATAAGGCCAAAAATTTTATTAAGGTCTTCTCTGCTCATGCCCTGCGGCGGATCTTCAAANAGNTTTTCGTNAAAAATTTCGGCTCGCGGTCGTCCGTTTTCATCTTTATCACCGCTTTCTAAATATCNCCTATGTTCTGCAGCGTAACTTTTTATAACGCCAATTCTTCTAAATTCATCTATTTTTATAACGGCTTCTTCTGGTGTCAATACGCCGGCTGTTACTTGATCGTTAATAAGTTTTTCAATTTCTTCTTGAACATTAAGCGCGCCANCTGCATTACCGTCGAATAAATATTGGTCTTGTTTAATTTGTAATACTTCTACGGCTTCGTTTAAAGCGGCTATATTGTTTTCTTGTTCTCTGGCAAACGTGTTTTTATCAATACTAGTTTTATGCTCAAACATTCTGCTAGTTGCATAATGTTTTATTCTTTGCGCAGTTTCGGGGTCGCTTATTTGACCTAAAATACCAGTAATTAAAGCGTTGCCCTTTGCTTGATATATTTCTGAATTGGTCGAATTTTCAAGCGCTAATGTGTTTAAACGCTGCTCTATATCTATTTGGGTTTTTGCGGTATACGCGTTACGTGCAGACCTATCAAAATTTACATCGTAAATATTGGTCCCACCACGTAATTCAAGTTTTTCCGCACTATCACCGTAGGATATTCCGGCGCTTTGGCCAGCCTGCTTTGCTTCTACTGCGGCTTTTTCAGCAAATCGATTACCCCAGTTATTAAGTGTGGTAGCGAGCTGACTTTGTATTTTTGCGCTGCCCTCGGCTTGTGCTTGTGCAGGTGTAATTCTGGGCTCAAAAATACGCGGTGGTCCAGGTGGCGCACCGGCTGGAGCAGGTGGCATTGAAATGCTTGGTGCGGAAGGCGTTCGTATGCCTTCTGCATAACGAAACGGATCGCGCCCTCTTGGCGTTCCCGCTTGTCGATCGGTTCTGTATCTGCGCGTTTCAGCCATTCTAATTACCTGTAGGTGGAATTCTCGTGTCTCGATACGTTTGCGCGGCATCTAATAAACTATCTGCGGCGGCCATATAACCCCTTGTTGCGGCAGTTTTACCCTGTATTCGAATTGCTTCTGCCTCTAATTGACTGGCGTCTAATCGTGATTCAGCGCTTATAAGCGTTCCCTCAGCAGCAAGACGTATGCTCTCGGCTTGCATTAACGACTGTTGTTTGACAAGCTCGGCTTGTTGCATGCCGCTATCAAGCTCGGTAGCCGCTCCAAATCGTAATAATGAAATACGGTCGCTCATTAATTTTGCGCGTTCGGATGCAAAGAAACGATTGTCAACAATACGTCGAGCGGTCTCGGCCTTATCAATAGCTTGATCTTGATCGAATTGATTAATATCAGCGCCCATCATAGCAATCGGGCTGCCTTCATAGGCTTGTATACCTTGCGCAGTACGTAACGCCACTTGACTCGCTAACGCTTGGTTNAATTCGCGTTGCCGTCCNATTTGACGATCTATAGCCATTTTTTNTTCNGCTTCAACTTCGCGTTCAATAGACATCATCATTAACGGGATTTCTTGTTCTTCTAAATCCGCAGAACGATCGGCGTACATAAATCGTAATCCGGTTTGACGTCGCATGGCCTCTGCGCTTCTTTCAGCATACGCACTGTATAAACCGGCATAACCTTGCTGNCGTTCAGCGAATTCCCGCAACAATCCCGCCTGAGTTTCGCCGGACTCTAAAGTACGGTCGGCTTGGACGTTCATTGCGCGTTGTGTTGATCGTCCAGCAGAGGCTTGCATTACGCCACCTAATACTTTTGCGCCTACCATAACCGCCATCGTTACACTCATTTATGCCTCCACTTCAACAACCAAACCTAATAAGGTAAATGGTTGCGGGTCTGTTTGTGATATGGTTACTTGCGCTAATCGATCCCACCCCGATAAATACACTTCTTTTATTCCAGTAAAACTAGTAGGGGCTACGTCTAATATGTCTTCACCAAATTTTCGTTCTGGAACCGTAACGTTAACCGTATGTGCCGTAGTTTTCACTAACACGCCTAATGATTCATATAAATCGGCAACAATGCGTATCAGTCTTTTCTTTTCGGTTAAGATCGATCCGTTACTAAAATCAGACGTAACAGGCATCGTAGTTATTGTTAAATCAAAATCTAATCCTACTTCTACCGTTGTGCCATTGCGTGCTAGTGTGATTGAACCCGATGATGGTGTGGCATTGCTCATAACACTCGAATCGGCTCTTACGCGACACGCTTGCCCGTTAAGATGGGCTAGGTTAGCTACCGTAGTGCTGGCTGATTGCGTTTGTAATTTATTAGCATCGGTGAAGGTGTTGTCATCGGCTTTTTCTAAAAAATAAACTGTAGCGCTGTTTATGGTTCGTTTTACCGCAAAGTACACGTTAGTCGTTTCAACTGTTACCGATTGTATTTCCCCGGTGGTTTCCCATTTGGTCCAGCCTGCCACTTGTTGATAGCGCAAAGTATTTAAAACCGCCATAGTTCCATCCGAATTTACAACGTATACATAATTGGCGTTTTCGTTTGCAGTACCACGCAACGCGTCTACATCCACTGGCGTAGTAATCAAGTGTGCAGCGAGTAAGGTAGCTGAATTTGCAGTATAAGCGTCTTCATCCCAGCTAAATAAAAACTCTCGTATAGCGCTTTTAGAAAAATCTAAAAATAACGTTGCACCGTCAATATTAACAGGTGGAATAGTGCTTGACCCAAACTGCGTTTGATTCTTTATAGCAATAGTTGCTGGAGTTATAGGCGACACATCAATAAAAAATTCGCCACCTGTAGTAAATATTTGCAAATGCCTTGACGGCATTAAAGCTGTAATACCGTTTATTTGATTAGTATCTAACGTAACATCTATTGCGTCATCTGCACTTGCTGATCCAACATTAAAATTAAAAAATAATCCTATTTGTGAACCCCATAACGTTTGCGGTCTATTTTTTGAACCTCCGAACCATAATCGCTGCTGAAAAAAAGCGGCTGTTTTTGGCCAACCTCTTGTATCACTCCATACGTTTTCTGAGGTAGATGTAACTATTGCATCATCATTATGGGAAGTAGCAGACGTACTATTTTGTGCTCGGCTGCAGCCTGTAAATTGTGTAGACGATTTACCGCTGTAGCTAATTTGTTCGCTGCCTATTAATATAATACCGGCGGTCGGAAATAATGCGGTACTGTCTACGGTTACTGTCGTAACACTAGCATTAATAGCGCCGTTCAGTTGATTTGTGTAAGCAAAATCAAAACTAGGTATATTACTTAATGTAATGTCGCTTAACGTCCAAGCGGTGTGCGCAGAACCACGCACTAATTTTGCCGGGTTATGATCTTCATGGACAATTATCATTGTGTCGGCGGATTGCGTAACGTTTAGCGCTTTGACTTGTGCCAACGTATACGACGTAGAAACAGTTGCTTGCAATACTCCATCTTTATAAACTTTTATAGCTTCGTTTTGAAAAGCCATAACGTAGGTTTGTTCCACGTTAAACGAAAAAGTAAATAAGCGTGATTCAGCCCCTAAAGTCGCTTGATAAGCCATGCCTGGCCTTCTTTTTAATCCGCCCTGCGGTAACGCTAAAACGTTTTTACCGGTATCAGCACCTTGATAATAGCTTTTTAAATCCGTGCGCGCAGCTAACCGCGGGTCTAACACACCTGCGTTAAAATTGGTTTGTAAAGTACGAAGCCGAGGCACTACGCGCGTACCTCAATAAACGGCGCATCTAAAATTCCTACTTGCGGTCGTGATTGACTATCGACATATTTAGATCGTTTTAATTGATTTTCAAATTTAATTGTATAAATTTCAGCAAGCGATCTATTGCCGGTAACCGGAATTGCAAATTGACTAGCTAAATCATACTCCAATGTTTTAACGAAATAAGATGGTAATCTCGATTCGTCTGGTTTAAATATATAATCTAAAGCAATACTGCTGCTATTGGTGTACACGTTGTTTTCATATATTTCATAAAATACATCTGGATACGCTTTTATGGCAAACAAATAACCCGACGGCAGACTGTACGCATAATCAAAATCGTTTAGCGGTGTATCTGTTAATTGGCCTAATTGACTTTTAGCCGAAGCAAAACGCCATCTGTGCGTAGTTAACAATGCCTCAAACGTACTATCGTATAAATTAGAAGCCACCTCCGCACCGCTACCACCTTCTGTAAAAGAGGATATAGTGCCGTGGCCAATCATAAGCAAAGCGTTACTGCACATAGATATGCTAGTTGCCATAACTGATTCCTAAAAAAATAAAAGGGGCAAGGGCTTTGATATGAAACCCTTACCCCTCTGGTTACGTCTGCTCAAGGGCAAACAAATTACTAATCGCTGTCGGTTTCTGTAATTGCAAGTCCATCAGACACATCAACTACACCACTAGCATTTGAAAGCACAATCACTAAATGATTTGTAGGTGTGTTTGAATCGACCGCAATAATAGTGTCGCGTACTTGCAATAAATCAGAAGCATTATTGAAATATCCTTCTGAGTTCATCGCTGCAATTGCGTCCGTAGTGGAGTACATCCATAGCCTTGGACCTTTTCCACCGGGTCCGATTTGTTGCAACCCACTCAATGAATAAGCCATTATTATCTCCTATTGGTAACTAACGGATACTGAACCGTCGCCGTCTCGTGAAACTGCACCGGCTTTCATTACACCATTACAAAGGAAAGACGTTTTTTGTGCGATGTAATTCACCTCGGTTTTAAGATCAATACCGACGGCAAGACCAACGGCACTTTTGTGCCAGGCAAACGATTCAGTTGTGGATGATGCAAAAGGTAAACCGCCTTCGCTACGTGTTTCGATGATGTGCCATTTAAAACCCATCCAGGTATCAAGTTCACCTGACATTAAAGCTCTTACGCTATTAAAGTCAGAGCTTGTAACTTGGGAAATAACTAGCAAATCTTCTAAACCAGCTGCGCTAATGGCGAAATGCCGATCTTCTGAGGGCACGCCTTTATCGTTTAGGTGTTTCGAAGCCTCAACCACTTTAGCCAGGGTCATACCTGCAGATCCGTGGACGATGGTTCCCGCTGGTGATCCTTCTGCTGCCAGTGCGTCAATAATTAACTGATCTAAACGACGACCTAGAGCGCCGGCTATAGTTTGCGCCAGTTCTCGTTGCTCATCGAAATTGACTTCTGCTGCGTCAAATATATCTGTGTACTCTGGAGCGTTCCAGTTTTGTAGTGTGCAAGATATATTATCGTGCGATACATCCATTGGAGTTACATCGGCTTGGGTTGCTTTTTGATTAGCTAAACCTTTACCCATTTTACGAAATTTATAAATGTCGCCTATAACTCCATTTCTTACGGTAACGGTATCACGCAAAGATCCTGCAGTTTGAAAAGCGTGCTTTACCTCGTCGTCGAAAATAGTTTGGGCGACAGGACTTAGATTGATTGACATAATTTGATCCTCATCAATGTCTTAAAAAAACTAGCTTACGCTAGCGCCTTTTCGACATTCGGGTATCCGCATCGCGGGCCGACGTCTTACAGCTTTCGTGCTGTATGACCGGCTCCGGTCAGGGCTTGATAAGAATCAAGGTATCCATTCCTAGAGCAAATAATTACAATAGTTTGGGGCCAGGCTTACAAAAGGTATCTGGCCATTACCATAAAAACTATTTAATAAAACGAATTGTACTTTTACTTATTTTTCAGTTCAACATTTAACCCGGAACACCGTACCTTTCTTGATATAATTTATTAACCATCGTTCTATATTCTGGATCGCGAGACATTTTTCTATTACCGTTTTCATCGACAGCAACTAAAAGTTTTTTTAATTCTTCACGGGTTGTATGGCCGCTTGGTTGCGCTGTGTTTGAAGCGCGAGCTATTTTAGCTTCGCGAGTTTTACCAATCATAGTTTCTAAAAGTTCTACGCCGACAGCGGTGGACGCTACGCCTCTATATATTAGCATTTGTTCTTTTGATAAATTACCATTACCCCAGTCTTGAATATCATTTAACCGCGTTTGTGCTTTGTCACCTAAAGCAGATAACTCGCGTTGTTGATGCGCTGTAATCATTTCTTGTTCGGTAATTAAATATCCTGACACAAATCTTTCAAACGCGTGTTGATTCATTCCAGCTTCGCGGCTTGCGTTTTTAAACCATTGAATCATAGGGTTATTTTCGATAACACCGGCGTCTAATCCTTTAATGTCCGGTACAGTGTATTCTTCTTCTGGTGGTCCAGTAAATCCGCCTAATCGTTTTTCTAATTCCGAATAGGCTTTTGCTTGATCTTCTACGGTTTTGTATTTATCGTTTTTAAACCAGTCGGGTGAATCTTTAGCCCCTTCAACTTCTGTTTCTGGTTTATCGGTAGTAATAGCGTCCAGCAAACTTTCACCGGGTATTGCCTCTTGTGCTAATGCAGGCTCGTTTTCCGGTGTTTCACTAGACGACTCTACGGGGGTTTCCACAGGGGCGCTTACGGCTTGTTCTTCGCTCATTACGTAACCTCGTTATTGTTTTTCAGCGGTTTCAAGTTGGGTTAATATTTGACGCACAATGTCCGCCCGGCCCTCTCGAATACCAGCCTCAAACTGAGTAGCAGCCGGTGTGACCGTTGGACGTAACAACGTAATAGAAATAAGCCGATTTAAGACATACTGTCCAGCATCGGTACGAAAACACTCGTGAAACTGACTTGCAATTTCGCGACCTTTAACTACGTTTGCATCAATTTGCGTAAACCCTTCAATATCAAGCGCAGCCCACCCTGTTTTATTTTTTAGGGCTTCAATCATGCTACGGGTGGTGCTTGTGTTTGCGCGGCGGCTTGAGCTGCAGCCTGTGCTACTTGCTCGCGTTCTGCTGCATTTCTCAATAAATTACCGTCAATACCCAGTTTTTTACCAATATAAGCGGGTAGATCTTCCAGTTTAGTGCCCATGCCTAGAATTTCCGGTCCTAGCGCCGCTACTGTTTGTAAATATTGATTTATAGATACTAAATCGTCCTGATCTTGTGCGCGTGCTAGAGGTGAAGTGTGCTTAATAGTAACTTCTTTCCCATCGATTCGAATATCAGGAATTTTACCGGCGCGTTTTAAAATACTCACGGAGCGTTTTATAACTCGTTCTACAAACTCGGTTTGCATGCGACCAAATGCACTGCCGGAATCTTGCAC
Organism: Parvibaculum sp.; assembly: GCA_002695905.1. Classification (GTDB taxonomy): domain Bacteria; phylum Pseudomonadota; class Alphaproteobacteria; order Parvibaculales; family Parvibaculaceae; genus Mf105b01. Next base: position 4,996 of record NZQM01000218.1, on the reverse strand, counting down.
TAATTCTTGATTACGCATAGCCATTTCGGTAGCGCTACGTACCGGAGAATCCATTTCGCCAAAAGGTTCAGCAAATAAAGCCTTATTAATACGTTTTCTTAAATCATCCAGAATAAGCGTTGCAAATTGCACATCACCGCTCCTAGGTAACGGACGTAGAGTAGGGTTACTGTTATCGTTGGATCCTACCGGAATAATAGCGCCGGGGCTTAATCGAATGTTATATGGATTTATGACACCATCGTCGGCAGCGGTATAAATACCCGCTATGGCTAACGCAGCGTTTTTAAGTTCGTATTCGACAACTTTATTAGCGGTTTTAATATCCGGCAGGACTTGCATTATTCGGCCTCTGCCTAATACTTCGCCCGGAACCACGTATTCACGAAATACAATCCATGGAGATACGTCGTAATCTTGCCCGAAAATATAATGCTTTGTTGATTCTTCAATGACGCATTGATGGTAGTAACCGCGCTCAGGTATATAAATTGTGCCCTCTATCAGAGTGCATTTGTCATCAGGATTTTCATTGGCTTTTTTCTTCATAGCTTCAGATAAATCAGAATTAGGCCAAAGTCGGTCTACGTGGCGGTTCGGTACTTTATGCTCACGCCATACCGTTTCAATAGTGCCCCATGGACCCGCTTCGGGATAAATCTCGGCTAAAGGCGCGGCATGAAATTCCAGGCTGCTATCTCTGCCCTCGGATTCTTCTAAACACAACACGCCAGTAGATACCGCTAAGTCTAAAAACGCTTCGTGAGTTTGTGTGGCAAAATTAGAGTGATTTATATGGTCAAATATTATATCGGTTAGACTGTCTAATTCTCTTTGTATTTGCTCGTGTTCTTTTTTTGGTATTTCGCTGCCGGGTACTAATAAACTCCAATGACGCCACGGCGGAATTAAGGTCGCTTGTAACCGACTCGCAAACTTTTGCGTGCCTACTACCGCTGTACTATCAAAAATTTCTTCGTTTTTCTTTTGACCACGAGAAAAATGGGTCATAGTGTTACGTTGCGGCAACGCGTATTCATAACACTCTCGTAAATGAGTTTGCCACGTAGAACGCTGTTTTTTGGCTACGTGAAACCGCTTAATAATATCTTCTGAGCTTCCAAGCTCGCTGGGTTTAGTATATTTCATCCGCCTAGCGTCTCACTTTGCACGCCCAGTTCAGAACCTGACAGCAAACTTCTTCTGCCGTATTTTCTTGGATTTTTTATTCGTTTCTTGCGTTCTTCTGTAGTAGTTGTATTTGCTTCACGTTGCTCCATTTGCGCCTTAAGCCCGTCGTCAAGTGTTTTCTGGATTTCGGCTAACTGCATGTTGTATCGCGCTGTTAATTCTTCTGTACGAGAATCCAAAGTAACATTTTGTGATACAGATGGCGACGACATTTGCGGCTGCATCGGTCTTGGTGCTGCGGCTTGTGGTGTTGGTGTTGGTTTAGGTTTAGGTGTTACCGCCGGTTTAGGCGCAGGCTTAGGCTGTATCGCTTGAAACGTTTCTTCTGGCATACTGCCTACGAATTGATAACCGCCTATGTCACCACCTGAAAACTCGTATAAATCACGACCTACCCGCACCTCTCTTTGTCCGGGAACAGGCGTATTACCCATTTGACCCACCGAACCAAACGAGGGTAAACCTTTTACCCGGTCTGGATCAAAACGAGTAGAGCCGCCACCGCCGAACATACCCATATGACACACGTACCATTCCTGTTTCTGTTGTATTCTTTCTTCGTCTTCAAACAGCAACTGAGACTTAATCATTATTTAACCTCCTAAGATATTTATACAATTGTCGTGGTGTTAACACCCACCATGCGCGAATACCTAACACCGCTTTAATCTGTTCGACGCAAGACCACGGGACAATCATTACGGGCACGCGCCACCTATACGTATCGATATGATTGAATTTTACTTTGCATAAGCTAATCACTTCCATATTTGCAAGAATCTTGGGTAGATCCGATTCCTTAGAGTAAGGAAGCGTTTTGATTTGGGTATACGCCGCTCGTGGATGCACCATAATCCAATACTTACCATTCCATTTGAGGGCCAGCGTATGTCTGAAATTTTTATCAATAAATCGACTCCACCAGGCCGGTGCTGCACGTTTGCAAAAAGCCACGATGTAATAAGATTTAGAATACATTCCATGATTGATCCGCTTTAATAACTTGTGTTGGACCCGCTTGTTTTTTGCGAAATAACGCTCGGCCTTCTCCGGCGCCCAACATTAAATATTGCGCCGCGTCCGCTACGTGCGAATACATATTCTTATCGGGTTTATCGTGAAAACGATCATCGCCTGACACTTGCACGCGTTTGTAACAATAGCCCCCGCCCATAGCTTTTCTAAGCATGCTGCATTTCGGTGAAATTAATAACCCTGGATCGCCGTCCACTAATCGAGACAAAGGCTGTGCTACCGCTTCTCTGCGTAGCGTAAAATCATTTGACGGCGCGGGACGTGCGTTGATTTCGGCTTTTCGCAATATTTGAAACGGTGTTCTTTCGTCTGTTTGTGCCCGTTGATCGCCCGCCGGATCGCCCCATACTTCAAAATCACAATTAGGAAACCTTGCAAATTCGTTTTTTAACATTTCGGCAAAACGCACCGCTCCCGTATCTTCGGTAACCAATTCGTGTATAAATTTCCATCGGCCTTTCACATCACGTTGCCCAAAAACTGCAGCGGGCGTTAATCCAAAATCAATCCCGACCACAATAGTTCGGCCATCAATTGCGTCNAGATTTTGCTGNGATACGTGTATCTGATCTTTGAATTCTGGGAAAACGGGACGCCCCTCTGAAATAAACCCATATTCGCCGTCAACATACACTTTGGACCACTCGCTATCTTTGCCNGCGGCCAAACGTTCGTAGTAGCCAGAAGGTAGATTCTCTACATTNTCTGCGGCAATAGAGCGACCCGACGGCTGTTTAAAAAGTCTAAAACCTTTGGGCTGCATTTCTTCGAAGATTCGATACCACCAGTGATCCGAATCGGGCGGGTTGGTATCCATAATTACGCCGAACCACGTAGGCCCGCCTTCTCGTTTACTTGGAAATCTACCGACACGACCCTGCAACATATCGATAATCGCGCGGGGTACTTCGCGTGCTTCATTAACCCACGCCCCGGTTAATTCCAACGACAGCAGTTTTTTAGTGTCTTGGGGTCGATCCAATGCCCGAAATAATATTTCCGCCTCNACGTCTGCAAACTTNACCCGATGCGTCATATCTTGCGAGATAAAGTTGCCAATATGGCTAAACCAGTCGAGCCAGGTCTTTACCGTAGTATCGGCCAACTCTCGGTAGGTATTACGCACAATCACCCAACGTGAGCGCCTTACACCGTCTGACGATGGCGCTTGTTCTTGGAGTCTTTTGAAAATCTCCCAGCAGCAGGCCGTACTTTTACCCGAACCCACCGGCCCCATAACCCCACGCACAAATTCAGTGCTTTGGTGAAATTCCCACAATGTCGGTGACGACAAATAGCGAATTTCAATTTTTTCTTGTGCTGTCAAGGCGGTTAACTCTCTTTTTTGGGCGCAACCATAATGAATTCCACGCCTTGTGGCGTAGACACTTCTCTTTTTTCAACTAGCAAACCATGAAGTTTGGCTTTGCCCATGCTTGCGGATACGGCTGCGGATGGATTGTTAGCCTCCATTGCTAATTGTCTCGAATCTTCAAGCTCATAGGTGATTGAATCAACGGTAATATGATGCCGTGCCAGCATTTCTCCGCGCAGCTCTGCGATTCTGCTAGCGACCCCAGGACTTGTGGATAGCCTATGCGCTTCAACCTTAATCGATTCAGCGGACATTTGTTCGGCATCGTAGGCGTGTGCATAGGCGTCAGACAACCTGCCGGATAATTCGATGACCTTTTGACAAAAATTTTCTTGTTTAATCGTTAGCTGTTTATTGGTCATGGTTAAATTTTTTTGTGTCGTATTCGGTCTTATCTTCAATCGTTGTGTCGTAAGCCGCTATTAGCCAGTTTGAATTTTTTGTAAAGGCAATTAATCGATCTAACTGCTTTTGAATTTCGTCTTGCAACTCTGTTTCTTTTTTTTCCATCATCAATCCGTAAATCGATATTTTTTTGTNGCGTTCAACGTGATTAAAAGGCTGCCTTCTTTGATNATNGCACCNCGCGTNATTGANANNGCATCNATTTGCTCGTCATTTTCATAAATATTGGCTTTTTCCAACGAATCTAAAACGCATTTAAAAAGGTTGTCTAAATCCCTTTTGCGCCGATCGGGTGGGTTTGCTACGATTGACATGGCAAGCCGAGTCTCGGCTTTAAATCCGCGCAGGTTTGCGGTGAGGTAGGCGACCGTATTTCGGTATGCCGTGCCTTTTGCACTAATATAGACGCGCCCACGGGCAACACGCCAGTAATTATTCACAGACGGCGGCCATGGCAAATCAATTTGCATTTTTTTTTATCCGCCCTCGCTTGTGGGTCGAAAACACAGCTTTAAAAATAGATCGGGTCGCTCGCATTGTGGTAGGCGGTTTGGTTTTAACATTTGAATACACGAATCGCGAAAATTCCTCGCAGGCCAATTGCTCGGCTTTGCATTGCTCCCAAAATTTGCAACTATCGCATGGAGCTCTTGCCTGCTCCCTCGTCGGATAAATTCTTTCAGAAAGCGGATCAGAGCGCCGATACGCCCTTTGTTTGTCATGCCTTGTGAAATGAAAAATACAATTTTTTTTCAAATTGTTTTGAAGAAAAATAGCGGTCAACATTATTCATTCAAAATCGGAATCGGAATTTTTGGTGACGCTTAACAACGTTTCGATTTCATTTTTGCCGGCAGTCAGATTGCCGTAGAAACTGCACCCTGAAATAAAAAGCAAAAGGTAAGGAAACAATAGCGCCAAAAAAATAAATTCCCAACTGAAAAGTTTTGATAATTTCATCGCGCCCCCCATCTTTTTACCATCGCTTTA
>NZQM01000217.1 GCA_002695905.1 Parvibaculum sp. | reverse complement strand
ACTTCTGGACGGATTAAAATAAATAGCGAGATAATTACCTACGCTGCGATATCGGGTAATGTATTGCAAGGTTGTTTACGAGGTCAGTCAAGCACCACAGCAGCAACCCACACTTCTGGTGACGCAGTTTTATGTGCAACAATTATAGTAACAGACAATGACCACGGTGCTTTAGCCAACGACTTTGTTACGTTTTCTGGGGCGGCTTCTTTAGGTGGGAACATTACCGCTGCAATATTAAATCAAGAATATGAGGTTACTTCTGTTGTGAGTGTGAACTCATACCTAATCGAAGCTCGGGATACAGCATCAATAGGGTCTATCACAGGACCCAGTGGACTAGACCCTACTTTTATTTTTGCATCTACAAGCGACAGTGGCAACGGAGGTTCTAGTGTCGTTGGCGCATATCAAATTAACACGGGTCTTGACACAACAATTGTAGGCGCAGGTTGGGGCGCAGGAACATGGGGTCGTGGTACATGGGGCAGTGCAGCTTCATTGGCGGCGTCTGGTCAAACGCTTCGTATCTGGTCGCACGATAACTTTGGTGAGGATCTTCTTATCAATGTGCGTGATGCGGGTATATATTACTGGGACAAAAGCAACGGCACATCTTCTCGTGCTGTAGAACTTAGCGGTTTAGCGGGAGCAGATACAACTCCGACTATTGCTAAAAAGGTACTTGTTTCGGACAGAGACAGACACGTCATAGCTTTTGGTTGTGACCCACAGGACAATATCGGTGTTCAGGATCCGTTGCTTATACGGTTTTCGGACCAAGAATCTCTTACCGATTGGGCATCCACAGCAACCAATACAGCAGGTGATTTGCGCCTTGGTTCTGGTTCGGAAATTATTACTGCGATAGAAACACGACAACAAATCATAGTGTTTACGGATGTGTCGCTTCACGCAATGCAGTTCCTCGGACCACCGTTCACTTTTGGTATTAACACTGTGTCAGAAAACATTACGGTTGCTAGTCCTTTGTCAGCGATTGCTATCGAAGATCAGATATACTGGATGGGAGCGGAAGAGTTTTACGTTTATGCAGGTAACGTGCAACGTCTGCCATGTTCCGTTCGAGACTATGTGTTTAGTGATATTAACACTGATCAATTGGAAAAAGTTACAGCGTCAACAAACACAGCGTTTTCTGAAGTATGGTGGTTCTATCCGTCAGCTTCGAGCAGCGAGTGTGATAAGTACGTTGTGTACAACTACCAGCAGCAAATTTGGTACTACGGTTCTTTGAACCGCACAGTCTGGTTGGACCGTGGTGTTGAGAGTTTCCCGATTGCAGCAAGCACCGACCACGCCTTGTATTTCCACGAGCGTGGGTTTGATGACGGATCAACGTCTCCTGCAAGTGCAATTACATCGTTTATTGAAAGCAGTCAGATGTCTCTTGGTGACGGGGACAACTTCGTGTTCCTACGCAAGCTCATTCCTGATTTGACGTTCCGCGATAGCACAGCGGTAACGCCGTCAGCTACGATGACGCTTCAGACACGCAATTATCCAGGTGGTCAGTACCTGCAAACTAACAGTAAGACGGTAAGTAAAACAGCGTCAGTACCTGTGGAGCAGTGGACCAACGAGGTAAACATGCGGCTGCGGGGACGTTCGTTTGCGTTTAAAATAGAAACAACAGACACAGGTGTAGGTTGGAGACTTGGTTCTCCAAGGGTAGAAGTGCAGCCTGACGGGATGCGGTAATGTCCAGAAATCTTGTTCTTCCGTTCTTTCCAGTCGCACCGCCCGACTACAATCAGCAATATTTAGAAGAGGTTGTACGTTCGTTTGCTGTATATTTGGAGCAAATGCAAAACCCAGGAGAAGGTCGCAATACTTTCTCGGTTTTTACCAACCTTCAAACCGACGACAGCGGTTTAGAGCCAGGGGCTATCTTTAACCACGATGGATATGTTAGAGTGCCATTAGCACATTCTCCATACGTTCGTGGTTCTCAGGCTACGGGCGCTGTTGGAACAGTAACAGTGAGTACGCCATGACCGATACAATTATTACAATGCCAGACGGGTCACGCTGGAAACCTTCGTCATCTTCTGATACAGTACATTGTGTAAACTGCGAAAACGTGGTTGACACGCCAGAAGAAGTCGCAAGCTACCCTGATGGTAACTGTCCAGATTGCGGACAGTCTTGGACAGGCGCAGAAAAACGTAGTACAAGAATTACAGTTACTGCGCCAGAAGCTATTCGAGGTGAATCATAATGAGTTTATTAGGGGCATTAGGTGGATTAGTTGGTTTTGCGATGGGTGGCCCTGCGGGGGCCGCGCTTGGTTCTGGTATTGGATCTCTCGCATCAGGCGGTGATATAGGTGACGCACTAAAAGCTGGCATGTTAGGTTTTGTTGGTGGCGGTGCTGCTGCTGGCATGGGTGCCGCAGGTGGTCAGGGTATTGCTTCGTTGCTTGGTTCGATGGGACTTGGCGGAACTGCTGCAACAACTGCAAACCCATTGGCCCGAATTGGTACAGCTTTGACTGGCGGCAACGCAGCCGCAGGTGGCGCAGCTATGAATCAAATGAGTAACATGGCTCGTGCAGGTAGCGGTGGTGGACTAACCAGTTTGTTTAATCTTGGTCCACAGGGTGGTTCGATTCTATCTAATCCATTAATTCAAGCACTTGCATTACAGGCTTTAGAGCCAAAAGAAATAAAAATGACAACACCTTTACAAGATAGACAGTTGGCAACAGGAGAACGACTGCCTGATTACCGTGGCACACAAGCCAACGATGTAAGAAGCCGTCGTTATTTTGCACAGGGTGGGTATATTGAAGGGCCAGGTACAGGGACAAGTGACTCAATTCCTGCACAAATTTATCAAAACGGTATACCAGTACAGGAAGCCGCTCTTTCTGACGGCGAGTTTGTATTACGAGAAAAGGATGTCAATGCTATAGGCGGAGGAGATCCAGGTGTTGGTGCAGCGAGATTATACGCTATGCAACGCCAGTTTGACCAAGGAGGTATGGCATGAGCAACACTGATGACACAGGTTTAGGGCGCAGTGCAAATTTTATTCCCGAATACCAAGAGCGTTTTCTAAAGGACCTCCTAGCCAATATCTACAATGTTGAGCTTGATGATCAAGGCAACCCGCTTCTTGATGCCAGTGGTCAGCCTATTGTCACGGGTATTGCAGCCGACTCTCCATTGTATGGTACGCCTGTACTAGACGCGCAAGGCAACCAAGTATTTGAAACAGATCCCAACACAGGGGAACAGCTACTAGATTTCCGTGGTCAACCTATTCCAAAGGTCGAAGGGGGCGTACGTCGTCCTGATGTTGCACCTCTAACCCCGAACCAGATTGAAGCCATACGTTTAGCTGAAGAGGGTGTAGGTGCTTTTGCCCCTATGTTCGATCAAGCACAAGCTTCGTTTGGAGGGTTTGAACTTAACGCTGATGGGTCGCTAAAAACAGATGCACAAGGTAATCCAATCCGTTCAGGAGCCATTGGTCAGGTTGGTGAGGGTGCAGATGCTCTGGGTCGAGGGCTTACAACAGTAGAGGGAACCACGGGTCTTTATGATACAGACACTCGTCGAGGTGCAGCGGACCCAATCTTCTCTGATTTTTCGCAAGACGTAATTGGAGACACATCAACAGCCATTGACACGGCACGAACTGATTTGGCAGGTACAACTGGAGGTTTTGATCCGCAGGGTATTGGCGCATTTATGAACCAGTATGAAGATGCAGCGGTACAACAGGCCCTTCAAGACATTGCTCGAGCAGGACAGCAACAAAGAAACGAACTTAGTGCAGGAGCCGTAGGCGCAGGAGCTTTTGGCGGATCAAGAGAAGCAATAGCGCAAGCAGAACTCGGGCGTAATATTCTAGAGCAGCAAGGTCGAACCGCCGCAGGAATGCGTCAGGCAGGGTTCGAAAGTGCAGCGCAACGGGCACAACAAGCTTTCGAAGATCAGCAAAGGCGGGGACAAGCAGGGGCAAAAACGTCAGCAGACTTAGCCATGGGGCTTTCAGGTTTACGGGGCACAGGGTTCGAGATGGCACAGAACCTTGGACAATCAGCTTTCGAGGATCAGATGCGCCGTGGACAAACTGCATCACAGATATTCGGATCTCTAGGTCAGGGCCTTGGCTCACTAGCAGGTCAACAAACAGACATTGGCACACGTCAGGCTGCGTTGGGCGAAGCGGCACAGCAAGCAGGTCAAAGCGATGTCAACGCACTATTTAACATCGGGGCCTTGGAACAAGGTCAGATGCAATCAGAGTACGATGTACAACGTCAGGCAGATATTGAAGAAGCATACGAGCCATTCCAACGGTTCTCTTACATGTCCGACATCTTCCGAGGTGTACCGTCTACTCAAAGTACAATGACCGTCTCTAGTGTTCCAGCACCGAGTCCCGTATCCACTGTCTTAGGCATGACACAGGGTCTTCAAGGTTATCAAAACGCTGGCGGCGGTGGAATTTTCGGATAAGGGTGTAGTCTATGGAAAACGTATTCAACCGCAAACTCTTCAAGCGTAAGACGGCTGCTCGTGACAAGCTGCGCTCGATGGGTGGTATCATGGCATCATCGGAACCGTTGATCCGAGAAGCAATGAAAACGGTACAGAATGCGCCTAGCCCACAAATAGATATACAAGGTATCATGCAAGCACAGAAACGGATGGGCGCAATGCCAGCCGCACCGTTGCCACAAGTTGCACCTTCGATGGCACAGATGTCGCCGCAACCGCAGATGCAGCCACAACCACAGATGCAAGCACCGCCGCAACCCGCACCACAGCCTCAAGCAGCACCGCAACCCGCACCACAGCAGGGCATGAACCCGATGCAAAAACCTATGGGACTAAACAATGGTGGTCGTCCGATGGACCGTAGAGATTTAGCAAACTACATGGGTGCAGCTACAGGACCGATGCCAACCATTGATGTTAGTCGTCAAGCGGGTTCTGTTGTCAAACAACCTGAAGTAAACATGGATGATATCACACCTGAACGTGCTATTGAATTAACCGCCGCTGCAAAGAGTGGTCAATTTCCTGTAAACTTACGTCCGTTTACCGCCGCTACAGCAGGTAGTGAAGCCAATGCAAAGCTATTGAATGATAAGTCCGAACAACTTGCAGCGGCTATGTCGGATCAAAGTCTAAGTGAAGAGGATCGAGCGCGTAATCTGTTATCCATATTCGGCGGAGACGCAGAGGCTAAGAGCGTAAAGAAAGCTTTGGCAAAAACATCAGAGCAAGTATTTGGCAAGAAGTTAGGCAGTGATGCTAAGATCGATGCCATGAATAACGCTATTACAGGTTTTGCTATTGCCGCAGGTACAAGTCCACGGGCTACAAAGAACATTGCTAATGGTATGTTGGTTGGCCTCAAGGCTATGAAACAAACAGAACAAAAACGTGTTGATACACAGAATGCCTTGGCTATTGCAGCGGCTGGCGGAGGGAAATCAGGCGTGTCTCCAGTGGAGCCTTACATAGATCGAGTGTCCATGTTTGCAGAAGAAATCATGAAATCTAATCCAGGCACTGATCCCGTTAAAGCAATGGAACAAGCTAAAGAAATTATTGGTCCGTTGTATGCTGGCAGTGGGGCAGGACCTTCACCTGGACCTACTGGCCCATCCTTAACACCAGAACAACAACAGCTATTAAGTCAAGCACAACAAGCTATTGATTCGGGTAGGGACCCCGCCGTAATAAGACAAATGTTAATCGACAAAGGAGTTCCAGCGGGAGCAATAAAATAATGGCTGATAACCCGTTTATGGATGCACCAATGGCTCCTCAAGAAACTGAGGAAGTGGAGCAAACAACTCCAACTAACAATCCTTTTTTAGACGCTCCAATGGCACCAGGAACCTCTGCTTCTGACAGAGGTAGAACCTTGATTGGAGACACAGGTTTAGCTCCCGTCGATTATGTCACAGAAAAATTGGGGCAACTAGGCTACGCTGTAGCAGATAACATCATAGGTTTTGATGATGGCGTGGACACCACAGGTGAAAAACTAGGGTCAGCCGTTGGAAATATAGCAGAGGGTATTGGGGCAGGTGCGGTAGGAGCAGTCGAAGGTGTTGGTACAACTTTGGCTTTAGTTCCTGATGTTGCCTTTGGGACAGAATACGGAGACAAAATTACGCGTGGCGCAGAAAGTTTAAAAGAGGCACTGGATTTAACCCCTGAAGGATTTCTTGGTAAGGGTGCAGAGATTGTTACACAATTTGTAGTACCAGGTGGTCTAGCTGCAAAAGGTGTAAGCATAGCTGCTAAAACGGCTCGTGCAAAAAAAGGCTTGGCTAATGTACCTTTAACCAGAGGGCAGAAGTTTGGTTTAGCGGCGAAAGAACTTGCTGCGGCTGGAGCGGTTGATGCTGCGGTATCCACAGATGGTATGTCCACAATAGGGGACTGGGCAGAAACAGGGTACACACAGACAGAAGACTTGATTGGTTTAAGTGGTAGAGAAAAAGCACTTGCACGTTTTCGAAACAAACTCCGTCTTGGTGTAGAGTCTACTTTGCTGGGTGGTGTTGCTCAAGGTGCGTTGATGGCTGGCGGTAAAACCATTGGTGGTGTTGCAAAAGTTCCAAAGGTTCAAGCCTCTGCGAGAGCAGTAAAACAAAAGTTAGATGATACAGGTGCGGCTATTGATCAGCTTTTGTACCAACGTCTGACGGCACCTGATGAGTTGAGCACCCTCAAACGAGGCGTTGCAAACGTGATCGCATACGGAAAACCAGGTGGATATTTACCAAGAATGTCTGCGGAAGAACGTTTAGCTATAGATGCAAAGGTGGGTAAAGAAGTTGGCAAGGCAGAACGTATACTCAAAGAGTTTGAAACTGAGATAGATGCTGTTTTACCTAAACTTCCTGATGGAGAAGAGTCAGGTAATTTAGCGAGAGCAGGAATGCTCTCTAAAGTAGAAGAGTATTTGACTCAAGCGGACCCCAAAATAAAAACTCAAATCCTGCAAGAGTTACCTGAAGGTGTTAGATCCAGTGCAGTGCAAATGCGTTCGCACATTGATGAGCTAAGTAATCGGATGATTGGAAGTGAGTTTCTCAAGAACAGAAACTTTACGACTAAGGATGGTCGTACGATAAAAGATGTGATCGATCAGAATATTAACAGCTATTTACGTCGTCGATATAGAATACATGAGGATGCCAAGTACACTCCAACTGAGGAAAGTATTGCTGCTGCTGACGATTTCTTTAAAGCAAACCGTCGGGCAACAGAAAAAGAACTGACTCGTTTGGCTAGACGTGACGTTAACCAAATGGAGCTAAGTGACGATTTTTTAAAAGCTAATGGTCTCAAGACTGCTGGTTCTGGAAAAGATATGAAGGTTGAGCTTGGCACAAAGGTTACTGATGCGGTAGCAAAGAAAGCCCGAGAAGCTTTTCTTAGACGCCACTCTATAAAAACAAGACAACCCTTTGAAGGTGGTCGCATAGCTAGAGACAAATTAGACACAGGTATGTTGGTATCTCGAGAAAATATACCACGAACACTTCGAGCCTTGATGGGTGAAGTGGGAACTACAGTTAAAAAATCAGACAAAGGATACAAGATTTATTCTGATCCCCGAGAGGCATACCTTTCAACTGCGGCTGATATATCACAGTTCTCTGCGGTGGATGATTTCTTCTCTAGTCTTTCAAACCTATCAAACAGGCAAGATGGCTTGCTAAAAAACATGATTATAAAAGGAGAAGGTTTAAGTCCTGATCAACGAAAAGAGTTAGTCGAACGGGGTTATGTTCAATTAGGAGGGGACAGTTCCACGGGAATAGGTGCAATGAGTACCCCGACAGTTAAAGGAAGAGCCGCAGACAAAGATGAAATTCTAGCTGGGACTTCAGGATGGGGTAGCCTCAACGATCACTACGTCCCTCGGCCTCTTTACAATAACTTAACTAACTACATCATTGGAGAAGAGGAAACTGGTGTTCAAGCATTACGTTCCACTTGGCAGTGGTTGCTTCGTGCAAAAGGTGTGACGCAATACAGTAAAACAATCTTGTCTCCAATCACACAAATCAGAAACTTTACCACAGCGTCTGCTTTTGCGTTGGCAAATGGTAACATTCCAATAGTTGGAAGAGGTGGTAGCCTATCCGATTCTCTTCAAATTGTTAAAAGTAATCTTTTAAATAAGGGTGAAGACGCATTTATCGATGAGCTTATGGATGCTCAACGTCGTGGCATGATTGGAACAAACGCAGAGTTGCGAGAGATCCAAGATTCTTTACGCAAAGGTGTGGGTTTAGAGGCTCGTGAGCCGAAGACTGCGGCGGAGGCTTTAGTTGGAGAGAAGGTAGCCAAAGCGGCATCGGGATATATGAAACCTCTGGAAGATGTGTACCAAGCGTCGGATGATTTCTGGAAACTTTTCAATTATCAAGCGGAGCAAGCACACATTCGTAAGGCACTAGAAGGGGCATCGCTCAGACAAAAAGTTAATTACCTCACAAAGAATGGTGAGGACATGACCCCTGAGATACAGCAAATGCTTAAACAGGGCGATGTGGACATGGACGAGTTGATCAAAAACCGTGCCGCGCAAATCGTAAGAGACACTGTTCCGAACTACAATAAAGGAGCAACGGATCTCGTTAAGTTTGGTAGAAAGTTACCACTTGGAAACTTTATAACTTTTCCTGCGGAAATATATCGTACGGGCTTTGGTATTGTAAAACAAAGTCTTGATGACATGGCTTCGGATATTCCTGCGGTTCAAGCCCGTGGAAGAAACAGGTTGGTTGGATTTATGGGCACCACAATGGTTGCTCCTGTTGCTGCGTTAGAGTTTGGCTATGCTCTTTCTGGAGTTAAACCCGAGGAAATGGATGCCTACAAAAGATCCTTTGCTGCACCTTGGGAGAAAGGCGCAGTTTTAATTCCATTAGGTAAAGATGAAGATGGTAAAATTCAGTACATGAACTTTAGCACATCAAATCCTTATGATCAGTTATACCGTTTTGCCAACCGTGCGGTGAATGAGTACGATGATGCAATGAGAAAAGGCGAGGGTCCTGTAAATACTTTTGGTAAGTCCGTGACAAACGCTGTGAGAGAGATTTTTGAACCGTTTCTTTCTGAAGCGATGTTAACTGAAGCAGTTGTAGATGTCGTTGCCCGAGGTGGAAAAACAAATACTGGAGCTTCGGTATATAACTCAGAGGATCCATGGCCTACCAAAGGGGCTAAAATGATAACCCATGTATTAAACACTATGGTTCCCAATGTTTCTCCCATAGATTTAGACGGAGAACCAGGACGTTTTATTCGGGGAACCGTAGGCAATATTGCACCTGGAATAGTCAGTCCAAAAGACAACCAATTACGGGAACGTGATTTTGCTACAGAAATTATTCGAGCCTTTGGCGGATTGTCTTTGCAAGAATTTAATCCAGAAAAAGGGTTGGAGTATGCTGCTTTTGGTATGAGTGAAGGAAGAACAAACGCTAAAAGAATGTTTAATCAAATCGTGGATGACGGAAATGCCACGTCTAGTAGTCTAGCCAACGCATTTCAAAAAGCAAACAACGCTAAATTAAATGTGGACCGTAGGTTTTATCAGTTGTTCGAAGACTTGAAAGCGATGGGCATATCTGAACGAGAGATGTTTGGCATACTTAAACGAGAAGGTGTCAGTGGGTACAAAGAGGTACTCGACGGCAAGTTTGTTCCGTTTAAAGTTACAAGAAAAAACATTCGCGACATGCGTACGGCGGGTATCTTTGATCAATATCCTCAAGAAGAAATACAAAGAATACAACGTGAGATGTCTGGTATTTCTTTGATTCCTGATGACAGTGTACAAACAGAACGTCCACCAGCAACTAATCCGTTCATGAGTGCTCCGAAAGCTCCTTCAAGTAACCCGTTCATGAGTGCTCCACAAAGCAACAGCAACCTACAACCGAGCAACTTTCAACCTACGATCCAACAAACTCAAGTTGATCCACGGTTGATCCCTGATCCTCGGACCCGAGAGTTGTTGAACCGCTAGTGTACGTCGATCTTAACCGACACTCCGTTGCCACCGAACAGGTGTATGACTTCGTCTGAAGACTGTTCGATCTCTTGGATAATCTCCTCGTCTCCAGTCATGCATGCTAGATTTAGTGCGCGATTGATCAGATCAACCAAAGCGTCCACTTGCATCGGGTGCATTTCCTTGAAACCAAGAGTTTTGATTTTATCGTTATCTTTCATTCTATCTCGCCCCAATCATCTTGGATATCTACGTCTATTTTCGAGGGGACTTTGAGCGGCACACCAGTTTCCATGATTTTCTGTATTTGAGTTGCTTGCTCTTGCCCCTCTACGTTGAAGCATAACTCATCATGGACCGTAAGCATAGGAGTAAGTCCCTGTTCATAGCAATCTAGCATAGCTTTTTTTGTTTGGTCGGCTGCTGATCCTTGGATCAATCTGTTTAACGCCTTGTAAGTAAACGCTCTTCTCAGCTTTCCCATGCCCCCGTACTTCTTGTTCGCCTCATCATATGGCAGAGGTTTATTGTACCCGAATGTGCTTGGTTCCCACAGATCGAAGCGACACAACCTACCCAACAAGGTTCGGATCTGCCCCTTGTCACCTGCTCTGTTCGATGCTGCTGTAGCCAACTGCTTTACAAACGGAACCTTCTGATGGTGCTTGTCGAGTAGATCCTTAGCCTCCTCTC
>NZQM01000216.1 GCA_002695905.1 Parvibaculum sp. | reverse complement strand
GTCACCACCCGACACCGGACCGACTAAGATGGCTGCCATCTCATTGCAATCAGACTGCGCGCATTGCGCGGCGCTTTGCTGCGTGACCTTTGAGTTTGAGGTGTCAGACGATTTCGCGATCGGTAAACCGGCTGAAACAGTCTGCCCCAATCTTGATGAGTGTGGTCAATGCAAAGTGCATGACAAGCTTGAGGATCTGGGGTTTCGAGGCTGTGCGGTTTTTGAGTGTTATGGCGCGGGACAGCGCGTGACTCAGGAAATATTTGGCGGGCGGTCCTGGCAGGACGACCCGACGCTCGTTCAACCGATGTCGCGGCGCTTTCGGCAAGTGCGCCGCCTTCACGAGTTGCTGATGTTACTTGAGGCAGCTGCGGCCCTTTCTCTGGCGCAGGCTGATGAGGCTCTGCGGCGTTCGTGGGCAGAACGGGTTGATGCGATGGTGTCAGACGGGCCTTCCGACGAGGCAATAGAAGAGATGGGTAGAGACGTTCACAGCTTTTTGCGATCGCTCCAACGCTATGTTGGACGCCCCTCCTGAAGTTTTTGCCTGCAACCGCTCTAGTGCACGCGCACGCCCTAATGTACTCGAACACCCTGGCGGCTGAGCTCCTGTTGGACTGCGCTGACGTTAAGGGCGCGCAGTGAGGTGTCCTGCTTGACAGATAGAGCTGCGGCGACGCCAGCGCCCTGGCCGGTAACGGCGCAGCAGGACATGTTGCGGGTGGCGGCGTGCGAGATTTTGTCACCACCAATGGCGCGCCCAGCGACGAGCAGGTTCTCTACTTTCTGTGGCAGCAGNGNGCGNTAGGGGANGTGCATATAGCGGCCCGTGGTCGGCAGGATCAGAATGCCATATCCATCAATAAATTCCGGATAGATCCCAATCGAGTCCTCAAAGCGCCCCTCATATCGAACATCCTCTTCCGTCATGTTGTAGACAGCATCGATTTTGCGTGTGTCGCGAATGCCGATGCTCATGCCGAAATTACGCAGTCGGGCCTGCTCACAACCGGGTGTGTATTTGCGGAGTACGTCAATGGCAGCGAGTGTCTGACGCCTGCCTTCCATCTCAAATTTGGTGAGGCTNTCCGGGTCTGTGCCGTCGCANTCNTTNAGNTGNATGAGGTTCATATAGGTGAGCTCGCCACTGTCATGGACAGCGCCCCAGGTGCCGCCAATGGTTTTTAGCTCTGCCGGTATGACGCCGTCTTTGATCGCCTGATCGAAGGGCTTGCCGAGGAAGGGTGAGAACATCTCATCTTCCTTGCCATCGGTTTCCATGTGCCAGGTGCTGTTTTCCCAGTCTTTGTAGGTTTGGGGGGCATCGCGGACTCCCTTTAAGAAGGCCTGCTTGTCGACGCCTGCGAGGTGAAACATGACCGAGGCTGCCTGCATCTCCTCAAGGGGTGTTTTGATCGTGGGGGCGCCTGCACGGTGTGCAACATCTGCGTCGCCGGTCGCGTCGATCACCCGTTTGGCAAGAATTGCTTCGCGGCCTGCTTTCGACTCAACGATCACGCCTTTAATGCTGTTGCCGTTCATGATGGGGGCGACAAATTGGCGGTGCAGCATCGGGTGGATACCTGCTTCTTCAACCAGCCTGTCGGCGACAAGTTTGAAGCCTTCGGAGTCCAATTCATAGCTCAGCGACTGGCTTTCTGGCACAGCCGCTCCCATTTCTTTTGCACGGTCTTCAAACTCTCGACCGATGCCGCCTGCTTCGACAGTTTGCTCGTGTCGATACCAGGCAAAGCCTTCCANGCCGACAACCGTNATGTTGCCGCCGAAACAGCCAAACCGTTCNAGTAGCGCGACCCTCACACCGGAGCGTGCTGCTGCGATGGCTGCCGCCAGACCGCCTGGTCCAGACCCAACGACGAGCACGTCTGTTTCATGCACAATTGGGGTCTCGCGCGCTGGTTCGCGGATGGTTTTGGACATGATTCCCCTCACTTTGACTGCCAGTCTGCGCTGAACCATGATCCTTGTGAAGAGAGATTTGGCGGATCGGCAATGGGGGTAGTGATGAAGCCTGCTGTGGATGCAATGACAGTGACAGCGGTTAAGGGAGGCACCCCNTTGCTGCCCGAAAAGGACCGTCGTTCCCTTGGGCCCCATGAATTTGGTGGACCCTATGAAAGCCGGAATCTGGGTGACCTGTTCGGACTGACGCAATATGGGGTGATGATGGAAACGCTCCCACCTGGATCACGCTCCTCCATCCGGCACTGGCATACTAAGTCAGACGAATTTGTGATGGTGCTGGAGGGTGAATTGACCTTGGTCACGAATGAGGGCGAGACGGTGACGAGGAGTGGAATGGTTGTCGGCTTCCCTGCGGGCAAGGCGAATGCCCATCATCTCATCAATCAATCAGATGCTGATGCCCGTTTTCTGGTGGTCGGCACACGAATGCCGGGAGACGAAGTGCATTACCCACATGATGACTTCAAGTGGGCTGTGAGTGATGACGGCACCCGGTTTGCCGCCCATAAGGACGGCACTCCCTACTGACCTTGGGCGGTTGCAACCGGCCATTCACTCAGGGGCTGCATTTTCCAGCATGTCATCAAGTTTGGTTCGGTCCAGTACAAACCCGCGGGTGATGACCGTATCGACGGTGCGGGTGTTGGCAATGTCTTCAAGCGGATTGGCGGTGAGGAGGACCAGCTCACTGCTTTTTCCGACCTCAATGGTGCCCATCTTTTCCTCCAAGCCGAAAAACTGTGCCGGGCGAAGTGTTGCAGACGCAAGCGCCTCCTGCGGGGAGAGGCCAGCGCGGACAAGAGTTTCCATTTCCAGATGCAGACTGAAGCCTGGTGTCAGAAGCCCTATCGGCGTGTCGGTTCCGGCCATAATGGGCACGCCTGCCTCGTGAAGTTGGCTGACCATCCCCAGGGACCAATCTGCAAAGGCCACATAGGCAGGGTCGATAGAGGTTTCCGCGGCATCGTCGGCGAACCTGTTCCAGCGGTCGCGCGCCGCACGTGGCAGATGCTCAAAGGGCTCGCGCTGCCTGGGTTCGAGGAACTGCCTAAAGGCACCCCGTGTATTGAGCGCGAGAGTCGGTGTTTGGAAGACCTGGGCGTCGCCCAGCGCCTTAATGAGAGCGCCGCACCGTTCGGCATCTTGCGACCCAAAGGCAATTGGTCGTTGGGCGGCATGAATGGACGACCGAAGTGTGCTGCCTTCCTCTTTCATTCCCTCGCGCAGCATTGTCTGTCGCTCAGTGAGCAATGTGTCAGCTTTGTCGGAGCAACTGAGGCCGATATTCCGCAAATGTTCCATGCCCCGCACCCCAGCGGCGACCACGGCTTTTGCATCCATGCTAAGGGGGATATGAGAGGTGACGGGCAGCTTCCGTTCTGTTGCGCGAGCGATGAGCGCGCGGAACACGTCGGGCTTCAACATCTCGTAGGACTTGATCAGGCTTGCGCCTGCTGCCGTAAGTTCATCGACAAGACGTTCTGCATCTTCAGGTGTTGAGGCGCCATCGGAAATATTTGGAAAGCGAGCGGGGGTGCCGTCATAGACACGCGGTATGCCGTCTATGAGTGGGCCAGCGAAGTAAATTACCGGCGCTTCCGGGCCTCGCTCTTTCGCAACGTCCTGAACCAAGAGTATTTCGGAGAGAAGTCCGCCTGTGTCACGGACGCGAGTAATGCCGTTTGCAACAAAGAGAGGCAGCGCTGCATTTCCGATTTCCTTGTCGAAAGTGAGATGCACATGGGCGTCCCACAGGGCAGGGATGAGGAACTTACCCGTGCCATCCAAACTATCGACAGGTGCGAATGTCGCGATGCTGCCGCGTTCCCCAATGGCCGCAATGATGCCATTCCCTATCAGAATGTCCTGGTTCTCGGTCTCTCCGGCAACCGGATCAATGATGGTCACGTTTTGGATCATCAAATCGGCGTGTGCTGGCGAGCTGACGATCGCAAGCATGATTGCAAAAAGTGTCGCGCTCGCCGCTCCATTAATGATCCCACTCCTCATAATGTCCTCCCCGGTGCTGTGTGGGTATAGTGGGAGGGAATGGCATCTGGTGCAACGGGCGGACGCTTTTGGGCCCAGCGGCCGGTGCGTGGTTTGTAGGCCAAATATTCCGAGCCGAAGGTTTCCTCAATCTTGTTTTCTTCAAATGGGATGTACCAACGGCTGGTAATCACAAAGAAAGCAAGAACCGCAGTGAAAGGTGTTGCGGTGCCCAGACCTATCGCGATGCCTGAGAGGGGGAGGACGAATCCCAGATAGCTTGGATGTCCGCTCACCCTAAATACACCACTAGTTATGGGGCGGGGGGCAGAATTTTTTGCATTGTCCCTCCTTGCGGACTTGCCTGTGTGTTGCTGAGAGATTTCCAAGGTGAGGGGGATTCATGATGAGTGAAATATGTCCGTTTGTAACGGCGTGTAACGCTGTCGTCAGTCAGTAGACCAACCACGAGACGGAAAGACCTGCTTATGCGTACGCCCGATGGTTTCGAACCGCACTACCGAAAAAGTCCCCTTACGGATCCATGGGAACCGCTCTATTCCAAGGTGGACGATAAGTCAGTGGTGCTAGGATTTTTCGCCGCTGAGCAGCACACGAATTCCCGCGGTTTTGTGCATGGCGGATTGCTGAGCGCACTTGCAGATAATGCGATGGGGCTTTCCTGCGCTGTGCAGCATGATGTGATCGGCGGCCTGGTGACGGTTAATCTCAATGTTGATTTTTTGGGCACGGCTCGTCTTGGACAGTGGATTGAAATCAATTCACCCTTTACAAAGACCGGCCGCACGCTTGATTTTGCACAAACCTTTGTGACGACCGATGGCACAGTGTGTGCCCGGGCGAATGCAACATTCCGGGTGCTGCCGTCGAGTGATAGCAGAAAGCGCTAAGTCGCCTGTTTGCGCTTCGCCTTTGCGGGGGCTTTGCGGGTTGCCTTCTTCGCAGGCGCTGCCTTCTTGCGGGTTGTCTTCTTCACAGGTGCCGCCTTCTTGCGGGTTGTTGTGGCTGTGGTCTTGGTGACCTTTTTCTTTTGGCGGGCTTTTACCTTCGCTCTGACACGCGCAACCTCTTCCTCCAGCAACGCGGTTGATGCCGCATCCAGCTCCGCAAACGCCTCCTGCATGTAGGTTGAGATTTTGCCGAGGTCGTCAATGGCTTCATGCGCGGCAATGAGCCCAAAGTCGAGACTGTCTTCGCGCGACAGAACCGTAATGTTGAACGCCTGATAGTCAATCAGGACTGAGACCGGGAAGATGGCAGCGAGCTTTGCATCGCCTAAATAGAGCGGGTCTCGCCAACCAGGCACGTTGGAGATCACCACATTGGTGGGTGGCATAGAGAAGTCGCCTGCGCCAACCAGTTGCGGGATCAAAGCGGAGAGGCCAAAAATGGTGGCGTAATTCTGCGCGGCAGTTGAGGTGAGCCCACTGATTTTCTTCTTTTGCGTTGCGGCCCAGATGGACACTGCCTTTAGGCGTTGGACAGGATCTTCAATGTTTGAGCCGGTGGTCGCTGCAAAGATGGAGACATTATTGCCCTCCTGCTCTGCGCCTGCCGGACGGACCGACACGGGCACACCAGCCAGTACCGGCTTATCCGGCAATTTGCCGACTTCTTCTAAGTAGCGTCGTATGCCGGCCCCGCTAATGGCGATGACCACATCGTTGACGGTCGCCCCGAAGTCTTTTGCAATTTCCTTGGTACGGGACAGGGGCAGTGAAAATACATCCAAATGTCGATGGCGGGTGATGGCCACATTGAAGGGTGTTTTGGGCGCCTGGGATCGCCCGAGCGATGGCATGTTGCCGTGGGAGAGCTTGTCCAGCTCACTGCGTAAGAAGTTTCCGGTGATCTGTCGAAGCGAACTCACCTGTTCGAAGGCGTCTTCCATTGTGTGGCGAAGGGCAGCAACGAAAGATTCCTTGTCAGGAGCAGGGCGTTTCTTTTTGGGGATCTGCCAGATCGGGTGCAGGGGACCTGATGTGCTCTTTTCCTTCGAGAGAGCGGTTTGCACAAGCGCCATTCCCGCGACGCCATCAATCAGTGCGTGATGGGTTTTAAAGTAGATGGCGATGCGGTTGTCTTCGAGGCCGTCTATAAAATAGAGCTCCCAGAGGGGGCGGTTGCGATCAAGAACCGGCTCATGGAGGCGCTCAACTAGCCGCATGAGCTGATCCTTGTCTCCGGGTGCGGGCAAGGCGACAAAGCGAATGTGGTAGTCGAGATCGATCTTGTCGTCCTCAACCCAGCTCGGCCAGACATCAAGTTTGCTCCAATCAGAATGGAGTTTCTGATTGAAGGGCGGGGAGGCACTCATATCGCCAAACCGCTTCATGAGAATTGGAACGAAGTCCCGGCGTTTGGCGTATTTTTTCGGAAGGTCAAATATCTGCACACTGGCAATGTGCATGGGGCATTCGATGCTTTCTGCCTGCAAAAAGGCGGCATCCTGGACACTCAGTCGTTTCATTCATTTCCTCCCGAAACCGGGCACGAATTTGCTGCAACCGCGCCCCCGTCCTGAAGTATGGGTGAGGAATGGGAACCCGTCAGCTTTAAATCGGTGTTTTGCCGACCTGCCGAAGCGCGGGGTCCGAACATGTTGACGGCTGTGTCAGTTTCGTCCTAAAATTCATTTTACGTATTATTAGTACGCAAAATTAAGGGCCGGTCCGCTGTGAACGGTCTTTGACGCTGATGGTTTTGGGAGGGGACATTGGTCCAGGTTACTTATATCGAGCATGATGGGACGACCCATGAGGTGGACGCAACTGAGGGTCATTCCTTGATGGAAGTTGCGATTGAAAAAATGATCCCCGGAATTGACGGGGATTGCGGTGGGGCGTGTGCCTGCGCGACGTGCCATGTTTTCGTTGATGAGTCCAGGCTCGCCAAGACCGGCGAAAAAGACGATATGGAAACCAGCATGCTCGAATTTGCTGAAGGCATAGAAGCGAATAGTCGCCTTGCCTGTCAGATTAAAGCAACTGCTGACCTTGACGGCATCATTGTCCGTCTGCCTGAATCACAGCACTGAAGTTTGCTCTGGAGGAGACCGTTATGAGCCAAGCTGCCGTAAAATCAGAAGAGAGTGTTATCCCTGATCCCTATTCCCTTCCGCTTGAAGAAATTGATATGGGGAAAGCTGCGCTCTATCCAGCGCAAGCGCATTGGGCGTATTTTGAACGGCTTCGTAAGGAAGACCCGGTTCATTTCTGCGAGTCAGAGGAATTCGGGCCCTATTGGTCCATCACGAAGTTCAATGACATTGTTCATGTGGACACCCATCACAAGCAGTTTTCTTCTGAGCCACAGATTGTGATTGGCGACGCGGTTGATTTCCAGCCGCCTATGTTCATTGCGATGGATCAACCCAAGCATGATGTGCAGCGCAAGGTTGTGACGCCTGCGGTGTCGCCGGTCCAGCTCTCTGAAGTCGAACCGATGATCCGCAAGCGGGTTGGCGACCTCTTGGACAGCCTGCCGATGGGAGAGACCTTTGACTGGGTGGACCGTGTGTCCATTGAGCTCACAACGCAGATGTTGGCGACGTTGTTTGACTTCCCGTTCGAAGAGCGTCGCAAGCTGACCTACTGGTCTGACATTTCTGCATCTGGTCCGCAGGTGGGTGATGATTCCGTGACGGAGGAGTTTCGTTTGCAGGAACTCACGAAGTGCCTTGAGGAATTCAACGCACTTTGGCAGCAGCGCAAGGCGCAGCCGCGCAAGAACGACTTTATCTCTTTGATGGCTCATCATCCCGATATGCAGAACATGGACCCGATGGAATATCTCGGAAACCTGATGCTGCTGATTGTCGGGGGCAATGATACGACCCGGAATTCCATGTCGGGTGGTGTCGTGGCGCTCAACCAAAACCCAGCGGAATATGACAAGCTTCGGGCAGACCCGTCTCTGATCCCCAACATGGTGTCAGAAATCATTCGCTGGCAGACGCCGCTTGCCCACATGCGTCGCAATGCGCTTGAGGATGTTGAGCTTGGTGGGAAGACGATCAAGAAAGGCGACAAGGTTGTCATGTGGTACATCTCGGGCAACCGCGATGATGAAGTGATTGACCGGCCCGATGAATTCATCATCGACCGTCCAAAAGCGCGGCACCATGTTTCCTTCGGGTTTGGCATCCACCGTTGCATGGGCAACCGTCTGGCGGAAATGCAGATCAAGATCCTGTGGGAGGAAATCCTGAGACGCTTCAGCAATGTTGAGCTGGTTGGTGAACCGGTTCGTGTGACGTCAAACTTTGTCATGGGCTATTCACACTTGCCGGTTAAGTTGCACGCGAAATAGCTCCAAAAAGTCCCCAGCCGGACGGCGTATCGGTCCGGTTTCGCGCCTTCCCAGAAGGGCGCCACCGTCGCTCATCCCCCATGAGCGGCGGTTTTTCTATGTCTTGGCGATTGACCTTGCGGAAACAATCCCAATATGGAAAGTTGACGCTAACGTCATTTTGGCCCCGCCACTTGTGGGGTCGGTCTTTGGAGGAACCATGTCGCAATCGGCCGTGCTTGATCGTGAAGCCACAGATTTTGATCCCTACGCCATCCCGCTTGAGAAGCTGGATATGGCGAACGGGGACTATTATCAGAACCAACAACATTGGGCGCTGTTTGACCGCCTGCGCAAAGAGGATCCAGTCCATTTCTGCGACAGCGACATTATCGGTCGATACTGGTCTATCACACGCTACGAAGACATTGTTGCCGTGGATACGAACCACAAACAATTCTCCTCGGAGCCATCGATCTTTCTGACCACATTGGAGAATGAGCTCCGGTCTCAGGAAAACAACTTCAATCCTGAAACCTTCATCGCGATGGACCAGCCTAAGCATGATGTGCAGCGCAAGGCGGTAACACCTGCTGTTGCACCGCCTGCTCTTGCGGAACTTGAGCCGCTCATCCGTGAGCGTGTTGGCAAGGTGCTGGATAGTCTGCCTGTTGGAGAACCATTCAACTGGGTGGAGAAAGTCTCCATTGAAATCACAACGCAGATGCTTGCCACGCTTTTCGATTTCCCGTTCGAGGATCGCCGGAAGCTGACCTATTGGTCTGATATCACGACCGCCGACCCTGTAACTCTTGAGGAATATGGCCTGACGGAAGACCAGCGTCGGGAACATCTGTTGGAGTGTTTAGAAACGTTTGGTCGCCTCTATGCGGAGCGGGCAGAACTGCCACCAACCAATGATTTCATCTCCCTCATGGCGCATAACCCAGCCATGAAAGATATGGATCCGATGAACCTTCTGGGGAACCTCATTCTGCTCATTGTTGGCGGCAATGACACGACCCGGAATTCCATGTCTGGCGGCGTGCTCGCACTCCACAATCATCCGGAAGAGTTTGCGAAACTGAAAGCGGATCCGTCCGTCATTCCGAACATGGTCTCAGAGATCATTCGCTGGCAGACGCCGCTTGCTTATATGCGCCGGACTGCATTGGAAGACATTGAATTTCGCGGCAAAACCATCAAGAAGGGCGACAAGGTTGCTATGTGGTATGTCTCGGGAAATCGTGATGACAGTGCCATTGATCGGCCGAATGAATTTCTGATTGATCGTCCTAAAGCGCGTCAGCACCTGTCCTTCGGGTTTGGCATTCATCGTTGCATGGGTAACCGCGTTGGTGAGATGCAGGTTCGGATTCTCTGGGAAGAAATCCTGAAGCGTTTCGATCGCGTTGAGGTGGTTGGCGAGCCAAAACGGCTTCACTCCAGCTTCGTGATGGGGATTACTGATCTTCCAGTGGTTGTGCACCCGCTCTAAATATTTCTCTTGGAAATATAGATTTTTTCTGAAAAGGCCCGGTTTTACTGGGCCTTTTTGCGTTGTCAGACGCTGTTAAGGCTAGTTTGATAGCCTTTACACTCTCTTGACCCTGTGTGAAGAGACCCCATATGTAAAGTTGACGCATGCGTCATTATTGACCTAGTGTAGGTGGAAGTAAGCGCATTCTATTTGGAGGAAACATGTCCCAGGCTGCCATAAAAGACGATCAACAGGCGTTCGACCCCTATTCGCTCCCCATTGAACAGCTTGATATTGCTCAGCCTGAGTACTTCGCCAACCAGCAGCACTGGGCGTTGTTTGAGCGGCTTCGGAAAGAAGACCCTGTTCATAAGGCGCACTCTGAAGAGCTTGGTGATTACTGGTCAGTGACGCGCTACCAGGACATCATGCATGTGGACACAAACCACCAGATCTTCTCGTCTGAGCCGACCATTGTGTTGCCGGACCTGGAAGAAGATTTCGCGCCTGAAATGTTCATCGCGATGGATCAGCCAAAGCACGACGTTCAGCGCAAGGTAGTGTCCCCCGCCGTTGCGCCTCCAGCGCTCGCAGAGCTTGAAGGTCTGATCCGTGAGCGCGTCGGCAAAGTGCTCGACAGTCTGCCTGTTGGCGAGACGTTTAACTGGGTGGATAAAGTCTCCATTGAGATCACCACGCAGATGCTGGCTACCCTGTTCGACTTCCCGTTTGAAGAGCGCCGGAAGCTGACTTTTTGGTCCGACGTGACAACTGCGGGTCCAGACGGTGGTGATACCGGTCTCGACGAAGATGAGCGCCGAGCTGAGCTTTTTGTGTGCCTCGAAACTTTCTCAAAGCTGCTTGCTGAGCGAGCGCAGCAGCCGCCGAAATCAGACTTCATTTCGATGATGGCTCATGACCCGCAAATGTCGAAGCAGGAGCCGTTTGAATTGTTGGGCAATCTGATGTTGCTTATCGTTGGCGGCAATGACACGACGCGGAACTCAATGTCCGGCGGTGTGTTGGCCCTCAATCAGAACCCAGCAGAATATGCCAAGCTCAAAGCTGATCCTTCTTTGATCCCGAATATGGTGTCTGAGATTATCCGCTGGCAGACACCGCTCGCTTATATGCGCCGCACTGCGTTGGTAGACACGGAGCTTGGTGGCAAACAGATCAAGAAGGGCGACAAGCTTGCCATGTGGTACATTTCGGGCAACCGGGATGAAGCCGCCATTGATCGTCCAAGTGAATTCCTGATTGACCGTCCGAATGCGCGGAAGCATCTTTCCTTCGGGTTTGGTATTCACCGTTGCATGGGCAACCGTCTTGCTGAAATGCAGATCCGCATCTTGTGGGAAGAAATTCTGAAGCGCTTCGACAAGGTTGAAGTTGTCGGCAAGGAGACCCGCGCTAATTCAATCTTCGTCCATGGCATCACTGACCTGCCAGTTCAGGTGCATCCTAAGTAAACCACGCTTGGATTTTAGACCAATAAGGCCTGGCAATTATGCCGGGCCTTTTTTGTGCGCGGTCGCGTTTGTTAGCGGAATGCGGACAATAGGTGGCGACCTAGAGTCTTTGGACTTCGCGCAATAGGACCGAAAAGTGGAGAGGGGTCGAAATAAGCAACCCTTTCTTTCACAAGTCCATCAATCAAGGTGACTTTGTCGATCACCGGTAAGCGTTGTTCTCCGCGTCCAATTGGCACGATCATTGTCCAGTCGACAAAGACATGCTCGCCGTTTCCCAGGCCGCCATGGACTTCACCTTGTAAGCCGGGGAACCGTGTCAGAATTTTCCGAAAGGCTTTGCGCGCCGCCTGTTTTCCGTTGAGAGGTGCTGACAGCGGCTGGATCAGCGTCACGTCTTCGCGCAGAGGTGCCATCAGGTCATCAAGTGTTGGATTGCTCCAGACATCCCGAAATTGTTGAATAAATGGGTGGTCGCTCGTCTGGGATTTGATCATGGCTCGGTCCTCCTTGGATGACGGGAGGGTGGTGGATGGTGGCCGGTCTGGGAGGAGCCAGCCAGGAACATGAGGTGCGAACCACTTTTTTTCAAAATGGGGCTTTACCGATTCCGCCAAATCAGTTCATGCTTGGCATGTTTTCAACCATTGAAAGGAGGTGATCCGATGTCCAGTGAGATTTCGTCGCTAACTCGGAAGAGAAAGTGTGGCCAGGGGAAGATGGAGCAACCTTCGTTTACCTCCTAAAACGCTAGGCTTTCTTCGGAAAGTCACTCGAGCGGGTTAGCGCGCTCACGTTTAGGGATCGTTCTTGAAAAAGAACGATCCCGTTGACGTTTTGATTGCCGTGTGATCATGCTGGTAGCAAAAGTTCCCATTGGTGACAAAGAAGCGATCACGCATTTCGTTGCCCAAGCGACTGACATTGCCACCCAATCGTCCGATCGGGTCGCGCCCGCCTTCTTCATGGGGGAAGTCGGTGGAAAACGCATAGACGTCTTCCAATCCATATCGATCAATCTGCGTTGCAAATTCTTCCATCAGGTAGGGCGTCACTCGGGTTGCCCATACTCTTGGCCTGACGCAATCAAGCGGGAGTGGAATTTCGGGGCAGTTGAGGGCGGCCTTCTCTGATGATCTTTCTTGTTACCTCCAGGGGACAGCTGGTTCTGACAGAGCGTGCCGTTGGGCTCGTCGGACAGGTTGAGCCGCTGCTGGCTCAAACTGCGCTCCTTTATGAGCCTGAACAGTTTGACCCCAGTGCAGATTTACGCTTGCGGGGTTCTTCAGGAGATTGGTGGCGGTTTTATGGGCGGCAAGGCTTAGATGTCAGCCGGTCAGCTGTTTAATGTGCCCGCGAAGAAGCCTTCGGGCACGGTCCAGATTTTCTTTCGTGGGGTTGACTGCTGCGTGCAGTCCCACGCCGTTGATCAATCCGATAAGAAGGTCTGCTTCCTGTCTCGCATTTACCGCGGGCGCAGCGCCCTTGATGAGGTCGGCAAGTTCGTCTGCCCAGGCTTGGTGGCGTGTGTCGTTTTCAACGGCGAGGGCTTTGTCGACGGTTGCGGCGCTCCAGAACGCAATCCAGACTTTCCATTCGCGCAAGCGTTCCTCATCGGCAGGCAGCATTTCTTCTGCAAAGTGCAGGAGCTTTGCTTTGTGGTCGGTATCGTTCGCAATGCTTGAGCGGGCACGATCACCGGTCACATCGTAAGATGCTCTGAGTGAGGCGAGGATCAGCGCCTCCCGGTCTGCAAAATAATGGGTGAGCCGTCCCGTCGTACAGCCGGCCTCTGCCGCGATTTTGCGCATGGTGACGCCTTCAAGACCGTCTGTGGCAATCACCTGCCAGCTGGCTTCGATCAGCTCCCGTCTTCGCGCATCGTGATCAACTATTTTTGGCATTGGCAGAATTTAGCCGTTTTTCACCCTTTACACAACGTATGTTTTGTAATAAGTTTTTACAGAACATACGTTTTGCAAAGGGAACGGGCATGTTGGACTTTCTTCAAGGACTATTGGCCATCCGGGATGTTGACCAGATTGGAATCCTCCTGGTGTTGTTGCTAGGTGAGGTGGCGCTGACATGGGTGTTGCGGCGCAAGTTCTACGAGATGTCAGATACCCTTTGCTCAGTGGCGATGGGGCTTTTTTACGCGGCCAGCATTGCTTTGGCGGCCGGGACCGTGCTGCTGACTTTTTACTGGGTGCATCAGTTCGCCTTCTTTGACATTGACTGGACCAGCAGCGTGTTGATGATCGCAGCGGCCTATATCTTCGTCGACTTCCTGTTCTATTGGTATCACCGCGCGATCCATGAAGTGCGTCTTGGGTGGGCGGCGCATGTGAACCACCACTCAAGTCAGCAGTACAATGTGGGGACAGCGCTCAGAGCGTCGTTTGCGGAAGCCTGGATTGAACCTGTTTTCATGATCCCTGCGCTTCTTATCGGCATCAACCCCATTATGGTGATCGCGCTTCTGTCGCTCAACCATCTCTACCAATATTGGTTGCACACGCGACATATCGGCAAACTGGGACCGCTTGAATATGTGATGAACACGCCGTCCAACCACCGGGTACATCATGGATCCAACCTGCAATATTGCGATCGCAATTATGGGGGAACCTTCATCATCTGGGATCGACTTTTCGGGACCTATGAAGTGGAAGACGAGGAAGTGGTGTACGGGATTCGCCATCAGTTGGAGACGCATAACCCGATCAAGGCGACTTTCCATGAGTGGATCGCGTTGGGCAAGGACATTAAATCCTCCGGGTCGTTGAAGAATGCGCTCGGGCATTTGTTTCAGCCTCCGGGCTGGGCGCCGGATGGCAAAGGGGAGCTGACGCGCGACCTACAGGCGCAGATGCGCGCCTCGACCAATAAATAGGTTTCAATTGGCCTTTCTTTCTTTTTCTTAATGGTCATTTAGGTGAGCCCAGTTTCATGCATGATTGGCGGGGGGTGGATGACTAGAGGAAGAGCGGATGGGGGAAGGTGATGGCGTTGCCTATAGCAGCGCGCGTGAGCGAAACGAATTGGGGCAGCCGATCGGGAGGGCCGTGCCGGATTGGTCGCCTGCCTTAGCTCCGCCCCACACGCCCATGGAAGGGCACTTTTGTAGGCTCGAGCCGTTGGACCCTTCCACGCACTCCCGCGATCTGTTCGACGCTTTCGCGCTCGATCGTGAGGGTGGCAACTGGACCTATCTTCCGCACGGGCCCTTTTCTGAGTTTCCCATCTTTGACGAATGGATGGTCGCGATCTGCCGACAGGAGGACATACAATTCTATTCAATTGTTGACTTAGAGACTGGTCACGCGGTCGGCATTGCTAGCTATCTGAGAATCAACCCAGTGGCGGGGTCTATCGAGGTCGGCTATCTAAACTTTTCACCGCTCTTGCAAAAACGTCCGGCGGCGACGGAGGCGATGTATCTGATGATGCGTCGCGCCTTCATGGACCTGGGATATCGTCGCTATGAATGGAAATGCGATGTGCTCAATGAGGCCTCACGCCAGGCCGCGACACGTCTGGGCTTTCGGTTTGAAGGCGTTTTCAGACAAGCGAATGTCTATAAGGGCCGTGACCGAGACACGGCCTGGTTCTCAATCCTCGACCGGGAGTGGCAGGCGCTGGAACCTGCCTATGAGGAATGGCTGACAGGTGTGAGAAACTCGCCTGATGGTCAGCAAAGGGAGCCGTTGAACCTGACGATCAAAAGACACATAACGGGCACTTGATTCTGTGGCGTTGTCCCCAGCCGCTATAAGCGGATGGGGAGTTCTGTAATCGGGTGCCCCGAGAATGCCGCCACGGCGTTTGCAATCGCCGCCCCTGATGCAACGATTGCCGCTTCCCCGGCGCCGACGGGCGCCGTGTTTTCAGGTTCGATCAACTCAATTGAGATGATGGGCGCATTAGCGATTGTTGGGATCTGATAATCACCTAAATAGTCGGCGCTTAGGCGTCCTTGCTCGACTGAGAGCTCCTCGCTTTTGACCATGCTCAGACCCCAAATGAGATCTCCTTCTATTTGTGTACGCACTTGATCTGGAGCGCGGAGGGCCGCGGCCGACATGATCTGTCCAGCCTGACAATATCCGCATTGGGGAACGGGGCGCTCAATCCACGCTTGTTGTACAGGGTGAAGTGTGCCGGTGAATGCTGTCGCAGCGAGTCCTTCAATGGTGATGACATGGTGCTCTACGACCTCGCCCGGTGTGGTCTGACAACTCCGCACCGCTCGTCCGTCAACATGAATGGTGCAGCGCCACAGGTGCCGATGCCACACCCGAATTTTGTTCCCACCAGCCTAAGTTCATCGCGCAGGACTCAGATCAGGGGGCTGCCGACGAGGGCGTCTTTTACCTGCCAGGAACGTCCATTCACGGTGAAATCCATTTTCTCTCTCCCCTCGTTTGCCTGAAGGAAGATGTGGGTCTTTAGGATGGCTGTGCTTGAATAATCGCGCCAAACTCTGGCTTTCTTTGCTGTCGGCCTCGCCCCATAACGGATTGGAGGAAATTCGCAGATTTCTGCGAATTCTTTTCTGAGAAAAGGGCGCTTTGGAGGTTCACAAATCTGACAAAGCTGATATAAAGCGCGCTCTCCACAGTGAAGTGGCGGCTCTGACGCGGGGTGGAGCAGTCTGGTAGCTCGTCAGGCTCATAACCTGAAGGTCACAGGTTCAAATCCTGTCCCCGCAACCAACGATGTCAGCACCTCCGGTGCTGCGGAACCAGCCGCCCCTTGAGGGCGGCTTTTTTCGTTCTGCTGACTGCGTTTGCTGTTTGTTCCCGCACCCAACGACGTCAGCACCCGTTCATCGTCTGGATGAGCGGGTGTCTTGCGTCCGGCGGCCAGTGTCAAAATGCCGGCCAGATCGCCCTCGAGCCAAAGGTTGGCCTTGTCGTCTTCTCCGGGTGAAACGACGATCCGGCCAACGAGAGCCCGAATGTCATCACTTGCTTCGAGGCGAGTCTGTTCATCTTGAAGCGCAACGAAAAGGCCGTTGACCCGACTGCGGTACTCAAGCGCCATATTCGGGTGGAGCAGCGCCGGCGGCTCTTCTGCGTGCTCCAGATCTCGAATGAGTTCAGCCTTGCGCGCTTCGAGGACCGGCATCTTCTCCTTCATCGACGGCGAGTAGAAACCATCCATGACGGCTTGGACCATCTTCTCGATCTGGGCCTCGACCTTCTTCAGTTCTGCGCGCTTGGCGAAAAGGTCGCTGGAGGCCTCGATACGGATCCTATTGATCTCTCGGGTGTACTCCTCGCAGAACTCCTTGAAGCGCTCGGGCGCCATTAGGTTGTCCCGCAGCGCCGTTAGAACACGGCTCTCGAGTTCCTCTCGCCCAATGTGCGTGTGGTTGCCGCACGTGCCCTTGTTCTTCACTGTCGAACAGCCGAATGCGTCGCGATAGACGAGCGAATAGCCACCGCCGCATTCGGCGCATTTGATCAGACCCGAGAACAGATAGCGTTTGCGTCGTGTTGCCGTCAGGCCGTTGCTGTCGTCACTGACATACTTTTTGCGAATTGCGCTCTGCCGCGCTTTAACCTCCGCCCATAGTTCATCTTCGAGAATGCGCAGTTCCGGCACATCCTGGATGATCCACTCTTCTTGTGGATTGGCACGAGCGACCCGTTTACCTGTCTCCGGGTCCTTCAAGAATCGCTGCCGGTTCCAGACAAGCTTTCCGATGTACAGTTCGTTGTTGAGAATGCCGTTGCCGCGTTTAACGTTGCCGTGGATCGTGCTGGGACCCCATCCGTTCGCACGAGGCCCCGCAATCCCTTCAGCATTGAGCTCGTGTGCGATGACCCTTGGCGACTTTCCGGCCGCGTAGTCCGTGAAAATCCGCCGGACGATCTTGGC